>CALQED020000150.1 GCA_943329505.2 Polynucleobacter meluiroseus
ATTCCGGGCTTGGTTATGTCGATGCAATTGAAGACTTGGCACGTTCTGCGGGTCTAGATGTTCCGCGTGAAGAGCGCACTGCGAATGATGTCGCAAGACAACAGCAAGCAATGGCATTAAGTGAGGTGATGAGCTCTGCGGCTGAATGGTATCGCCAGCAACTGAAGGGCAATACCCGCGCTGTGGAATATCTAAAAGGGCGTGGCCTGACTGGTGAAATTGCAAAACGGTATTCACTGGGCTATGCCCCGGATGGTTGGCAAGGCCTTGAAGCAGTCTTTGGTCCTTACACCAATGATGATGTGGCCAAGACTTTGGTCGAAGGCGGTTTAATGATCCAGGGTGAGCAGGCGGAAGGTGCGCCGCTAAAGCGTTACGATCGCTTCCGTGATCGCGTGATGTTCCCTATTCGTAATCCTAAAGGTCAAACGATTGGTTTTGGTGGTCGCATTTTGGATCAAGGAGAGCCCAAGTATTTAAATTCACCAGAGACACCACTCTTCTCAAAGGGCAATACGCTTTATGGTCTATTTGAAGCAAGGCAAGCAATACGTGCACAAGAGTATGTTTTGGTGTGTGAAGGCTACATGGATGTGGTGGCGCTCGCGCAATTGGGTTTTCCCAATGCTGTAGCAACACTAGGTACTGCCTGCACTGCAAATCATGTGCGTATGCTACTGCGTCAAACTGATAAAGTGGTTTTCTCATTTGATGGCGACTCTGCTGGTCAGCGTGCCGCACAGCGGGCGCTTGAAGCCTGCTTGCCACTGATGTCTGACGATAAAGAAATTCGTTTCTTATTCTTGCCCACAGAGCATGATCCTGATAGCTATGTCAGAGCTTATGGTGCGGCTGCCTTTGAAAAAGTGATTCAAGAAGCCATGTCGATCTCAAGCTTCTTCTTTAAGGTTGCCAGCGAAGGGCATGACCTGACTACTCCAGAGGGTAGAGCGCATACGCATCACGGGGCAAAGCCGCTATTACTATCAATGCCGCCAATTGCCTTACGGACACAAATCTTGCGTGAGCTAGCAATTCGTACAAATACTCCACCAGCTGAACTTGAGGCTTTCTGTGGATTAACTGTAGCGCCTGTTCGGCAAACTGCCTACGCATCAAATCAATCAAGTCAACAGAATAATCAAACAAACTACTCTCAATCTGGCAATAGACAGGGTGCTCCATGGCAAGCCTTCAAGGGGTCTGCGAAACGCATCGCGACACAGAATATTGAACCTCCAAAGGCGCCAACAGATTTGGCAGAGCAAATGTTACGGGTACTCATTCAGTTTCCGCATTTAGGAAAAGTGCTGGATAGTCATCGGCGCTCTCTAGCACTGAAAGCTGCAGAACAACGTTCTGCCAATGCGCTTGCCTTGATGAAAGATCTTTTATCTCAATGCGATCAAGTTGAGTTGATTCCAGGAGAGAATGGCAAATCTGGGACGGTAGGCGCTGGGGCATTTGCGATGTTCCAAGAGCAACTTTCTCGCAGCGAGCTTGCTTCTATGTATGAAGTTCTTAGAAAACGCGTCATGGATTCGGATTTGGATCTAGATGGAGCAAGCGACGATTTGGAAGGTAGCTTTAAAAAGCTTGAGTTGATGCATTTAAAGCAGGAAATGACGGATATAGCCCAAAAAATTGCGGGAAGTACCGCGACCGACCAAGATAAGGCTCGTTATCGTGAATTGGGCGAAAAGCTGAAATTCTCCTAAGAATTTACTGAAATATCCCTAGAATTTCCCTGAAATTACCCCCTATGTTTAGGAAATTGGGGGCTAAAAAAGTCGCAATCGACTATAATCCTCTGTTCCCAAGAAAAAAACGAATTAATTCAGCCACTTGCGCTTTATTTTCATGAAATTTGGGGTAAGTGGATTACGGGGCTGTGCTTAATCAGTCGAGATCAATAACAGTAATGTGAGTAAGTACTAATAAATGCCTAATACGAAGAACAAAAAACCAGCCAAACCAGCTCCCAAAGTAAAAGCAGCTGCCAAGCCAGCACCAAAAACAAAAGTTGCTGCTAAACCAGCACCGAAAGCAAAAACGGTAGCGAAGGCCCCAGCTAAACCAGCCCCAAAAGCAAAAGCTGTTGTGAAAGCTCCAGCGAAGGTTCCAGCTAAACCAGCACCAAAAGCAAAGGTCGCTGCAAAGCCAGCGCCCAAAGCTAAGGTCCTTGCAAAGACCCCTGCTAAGCCAGATCCTAAAGCGAAGGCTGCTGCAAAGCCTGTCAAGGCACCTGTTAAAACTGCTAAAGCAGAAGTCAAAGTAGCGCCAGCTAAAAAAGGCAAAGCAGTTGTTAGCAAGGCTGAAGAAGTGAAAGATACAAAAGAGCTCAAAGGTAAGAAAGCTAAAGAAGTCAAAGTAGAGCTTGTTGTTGAGGAGGAGAAAAAGCGTGGTCGTAAGGCTAAGGCTGATGCTCCTGCAGAGGGCGCTGAGCCAGTATTGACAGATCGTCAAAAGGCTCGTGAGCGTAAGGCAAAAGAAAAAGCACTCTTAAAAGAATTTGCAGCCCAACAGCTGGGCACTGAGGAGCAACAAGAGTTGCGTCGTGCTCGCTTGAAGACCTTGATCAAGATGGGTATGTCCAAGGGTTACTTAACCCATGGCGAAATGAATGACGTAATGTCTGATGAGTTATCAGACGCTGACGCATTAGAAACCTTGATTAGCTTGTTAAACGATATTGGTATTACCGTTTATGAACAAGCGCCTGATGCTGAAACCTTAATTCTGTCTGATAACACTGCAGCTGCAGCTTCTGAAGAAGAAGCTGAAGAAGAAGCTGAGGCAGCACTCTCTACAGTGGATTCAGAATTTGGTCGTACAACTGATCCAGTCCGTATGTATATGCGTGAGATGGGTACAGTAGACTTGCTCACTCGCGAAGGCGAGATTGTCATTGCTAAAAAGATTGAAGCTGGCCTTAAAGACATGGTGATGGCTTTGGCTGCGTGTCCAGTTACTATCAGCGAAATCTTGAGCAACGTAGATAAAATCGCTAGTGGCGAGATCGAGATTGATCAGTTTGTGGATGGTTTGGTTGATCCAAACGCTGAAGATATTAAGCTTGGACCTGAAGAACCAGAAGTAGATCCTGATGCTGAAGAAGTTGAAGAAGAAGGCGATGATGAAAGCGGCGGCGGTGGCGCGGCTGCAACTGCAAATGCGAAGCAACTCGAAGAGTTAAAACAAATCTCTTTAGAGAAGTTTGCAATCGTTCGTACCCAAGCCGATAAGATGCGTCGTGCGTTTGATAAGGATGGGTATAACTGTCCAGCCTACATGAAGGCGCAAGATTTAATCCGTGGTGAGTTACTTGGTTTCCGTTTAACCGCTAAGAGTGTAGAAAAGTTATGTGACACCATGCGCTCTCAGGTTGACCAAGTTTGGAAGCTTGAGCGTGGCATCGTGAGCTTGTTGGTCGACAAAGTAGGTGTCAATCGGGGTGAAGTATTAAAAGACTTCCCTAAGATGTCGATGAACCTAACCTGGACTGAGAAGTTACTCAAAGAGAACAAGCCTTACGGCCCACTCTTACAACGTAATGTTCCTGCGATTCAAGAACTTCAACAAAAATTGATCGATATTCAAAAGAATGTTGTGATTCCGTTGCCAGAGTTAAAAGAAGTAAATAAGCAAATGATTGCGGGCGAGAAGCGTGCTCGTGAAGCAAAACGTGAGATGACAGTAGCCAACTTACGTTTGGTGATCTCTATTGCTAAGAAATACACCACCCGTGGCTTGCAGTTCTTGGATTTGATTCAAGAAGGCAATATTGGTTTGATGAAGGCGGTAGATAAGTTCGAATACCGTCGTGGTTATAAGTTCTCTACTTATGCAACTTTGTGGATTCGTCAGGCAATTACCCGTTCTATTGCTGACCAAGCTCGTACGATCCGTATCCCTGTGCACATGATTGAGACTATCAACAAGATGAACCGGATCAGCCGTCAGATCTTGCAAGAAACTGGTCATGAGCCAGATGCTGCAACCTTGGCACTGAAGATGGAAATCCCTGAAGATAAGATTCGCAAGATCATGAAGATAGCTAAAGAGCCAATCTCTATGGAAACACCGATTGGTGATGACGAAGATTCTCATTTGGGCGATTTCATTGAAGATGGCAATACCTTGGCTCCAGCCGAAGCAGCATTACATGACTCTATGCGTGATGTTGTGAAAGATGTTCTCGATTCATTAACACCACGTGAAGCAAAAGTATTGCGTATGCGTTTTGGTGTTGAGATGAGTACAGACCATACTCTCGAAGAAGTAGGTAAACAGTTTGATGTTACTCGTGAGCGTATTCGTCAGATTGAGGCAAAGGCTCTCCGTAAAATGCGTCATCCAAGCCGTAGCGACAAACTCAAGACTTTCCTCGAGGAAGACTGATCCAAAGACTAACGGGCCTATAGCTCAGTTGGTTAGAG
>CALQED020000151.1 GCA_943329505.2 Polynucleobacter meluiroseus
CTTCTAGGGCGAGGCGCCGCACATTCTGCAACATCGGAATTAAGGCATCTAAGTCATGGCCATCAATTGGGCCAAAGTAATTAAAACCAAATTCTTCAAAAATAGTCGAGGGTGAAACCATCCCTTTGGCGTGATCTTCAAGACGTTTTGCAAACTCACGCAGTGGTGGCGCGATTGATAAAACACTATCGATTCCTTTTTTAGTAGCGGAGTAAATATTGCCGCTCAGCAATCTCGCCAGGTGACGATTGAGTGCACCCACCGCAGGAGAAATCGACATATCGTTGTCATTTAGAATGACCACCAGTGGTAAATCGTCATACACGCCAGCGTTATTCATCGCTTCAAAAGCCATGCCACCTGTCATTGCGCTATCACCAATCACCGCTACAGCTACTTGACGCTCGCCCTTAGTTTGAAATGCGCGTGCCATGCCCATCGCTGCAGAGATACTAGTAGACGAGTGGCCCGTACCAAATGCATCAAACTCACTTTCAGCGCGCCGCGGAAAGCCAGACAAGCCTTTGAACTGACGCAGGGTGCCCATACTTTCACGACGCCCCGTCAATATTTTGTGTGGGTAGCTCTGGTGACCCACATCCCACACCACGCGATCACGCGGTGTATCAAACACGTAATGCAATGCGATCGACAACTCTACCGTTCCTAAATTAGATGACAAATGCCCGCCAGTCTTCGAAACAGAATCTAAGATAAATTGGCGTAACTCGTTCGCAAGAGCAGGTAACTCTTCACGAGAAAGCGTTTTTAAATCATCAGGGAAGTTAATAGAATTTAAAGTCATTACATCTAAATTTACGTCATTTACCTCTATTGACAACCAACAGGGCTAAGTCTTTTAGGGCTTGTGCTTGATCGCCAAACCCATCCAAGCTGCTGATGGCAGTTTCTTGTAATTCTTTAGCCTGTTTCTGTGCATAGTCTAAACCCATCAAGGTGACATAGGTTGGCTTGTCATTAGCAGCATCTTTGCCTGCTGTTTTACCAAGGGTTTGACTGTCTGCCGTGGCATCTAGTACATCATCGACAATCTGAAAAGCCAAGCCCAGGGCTTTTGAATAATTTTGTAATTGAACCAATTGATTGGCGTTGAGATCTGCAGCAATACCGCCTAGCTCTACCGCACAAGAGAGTAAAGCACCCGTCTTCATCGCATGCATTTGCTGCAATCCTGCTAAATCAAGTTTTTTCCCAACACTCTCTAAATCAATCGCCTGGCCACCAGCCATACCGCGCGAGCCAGAGGCTATTGCTAGCGCGCTCATCATGCGCAAGCGGTGATTGGCATCGCACTGTGCGTTTGCCAAAATTTCAAATGCGCGGGTTTGTAATGCATCGCCCACTAATAATGCAGTTGCTTCATCAAAAGCTTTATGAACAGTTGGCCTGCCGCGACGTAAATCATCATCGTCCATGCAAGGCAGATCATCGTGAACTAGCGAATATGCATGAATACATTCAATCGCGACAGCAGCAGTATCTAACGCCTCATTCTTTGCTGCAGAAGATTGATCGCCAAGCTGACCAGCCGCATAAACCAATAAAGGGCGAATACGTTTACCGCCACCTTGCGCAGCATATCGCATGGCCTCATGCAAACGATGTGGTGTCGTTTGCGCAGAATCCAGCAAACGATCTAAGGCAGATTCCGTGCGCTTAGAGTGAGTGGTAAGCCACTCTTGAAATGAAGATGCAACCATCAATTAAGCCTCGAACACGCGAACTTGCTGTTCAACTTGTGCTAGAACGCCTTGACAATGTTTGAGCAATGCCGCTCCACGTTGATAGGCTAATAGGGTCTCTTCTAATGAAAATTTGCCAGACTCCATGTCAGCAATCAGCTTTTCAAGCTCTTTAACGGCTTGCTCATAGCGAAGATCTGGGTCGATTTTGACCTCAAGCTCTGGCTTTTGACTCTCTGACTTCTTGGCTGGCATATGCTGGTTTCCTTCTGATTTCCCACACGAATAGCCCTACATATTAAAGCGAGAAGCCATTCAGATGGGTATAATCCATCCCTTCCTTTCCAATATCGATCCGTCGATGGTTGGATTGGTTATTCCGCTTAGCTTCGGCTGACGTTTTCGGGGGTGGGGAGAATGACTAATCTGGCTACCGCGCAGAAGCTTGCGCCGTCCAATTTACAGCTGCCGGTTTCGGCATATTTTGACGCTGACTTGTATCAGCGCGAAATTGAACTGCTTTTTAAGCAGGGTCCTGGCTATGTTGGCCACGAACTTATGGTGCCTGAAATTGGCTCCTATCAAACTTTAAGCGCAGAAAATGAAGGTCGCATCCTGGTACGCAACCAAGAGGGTGTTGAACTCCTTTCCAATGTCTGCCGTCATCGCCAAGCACTCATGCTCAATGGCAAAGGTAAAGCTGAAAATATTGTTTGCCCCCTCCATCGCTGGACTTATGACTTAGGTGGTAATTTATTAGGCGCTCCACATTTTGAAGATAAGCCTTGCTTGAATCTGGGCAAATCACCATTGCAAAATTGGCAAGGACTCTTATTTGAGGGTCCTCGTGATGTTCGAACAGATCTCGCTAATCTTGGCGTAACCGACGATCTCCAATTTGATGGCTATCTCTTAGATCATGTTGAAGTTCATGATTGCAACTACAACTGGAAAACTTTTATCGAGGTATATCTCGAGGATTACCATGTAGTGCCATTTCATCCGGGCTTAGGAAAATTTGTTTCTTGTGAAGATTTGCATTGGGAATTTGGTGAATGGCATAGCGTACAAACTGTAGGCATTCACAAAGATCTTCGGACACCGGGATCACCAACCTATCGGAACTGGCATGAGGCAGTCCTTCGCCAACACGGCGGTAAAGTCCCGCGCCATGGGGCTATTTGGCTAACCTACTACCCCAATGTCATGGTGGAGTGGTACCCAGGTGTTCTGTGCGTTTCTACTTTGCATCCAATGGGTGTCAATAAGACTCGCAATATCGTCGAGTTTTACTATCCAGAAGAAATTGCGCTCTTTGAACGTGAATTTGTGGAAGCAGAACGTGCGGCCTATATGGAAACTTGCATTGAAGATGATGAAATCGCTGAGCGTATGGATCAAGGAAGAGCCGCTCTGCTTGCCCGTGGCGTGAATGAGGTTGGACCTTATCAAAGCCCGATGGAAGATGGCATGCAACATTTTCATGAATGGTACCGTCGCGCAATGCACTTCCAGGGCGCATAATCTAGATTATTAGCTTTACTCATTTTCCTCGCTATCCCAATATAGGAAACACCATGACTCCTCTAATTACCGCAAACCAGTTAGAAGAAATCATTAATAGCGGCGAGGATGTATTGCTGTGTGATTGCCGCTTCGATTTAGTCGACCCATTGGCCGGGAAAAAAGCGTACGAAGAAAATCATATTCCTGGCGCCATTTATGTCGATCTTGATCAAGACATGTCAGGCAAAAAAAATGGTAGTAATGGTAGACACCCTTTGCCTACCCCACAGACGTGGGCGCAAACCAAAACCCGTTTAGGTATGAGCCCAAATACCCTGGTAGTCGCTTACGATAAACAAGGCTCGGTTTATGCAAGCCGCTTATGGTGGATGCTCAAAGCGACTGGCCACGCCAAGGTACAAGTCTTAGATGGCGGTCTGGACGCTTGGAATGGTCCAATGGGAATGGTAGCGCGCAAGCCAATACCTGCATCACAAGCAATTGAGCCTAGGCCTTATGTTGGACTGGTCTTAGTAGATGAGCTGGTAAGTAATCTACAGACCAAGAAAAATACCGTCATCGACGCACGTGCGAATGATCGCTTTCATGGTCAAAATGAAACTCTCGATCCAGTGGGTGGGCACATTCCTGGCGCAATCAATCATTGCTTCAAAGACAATTTATCTGCGACTGCATTCAAACCCGCAGAGCAACTCTTTAAAGATTTTGTTGAATTGCTAGGCCCAATCAAACCATCGGAAGTGATTCATCAATGTGGGTCAGGTGTTACTGCTTGCCATAATCTTTTAGCGATGGAGATGGCTGGACTCAAAGGTTCACGCCTGTATGCTGGCAGTTGGAGTGAATGGTGCGCCGACTCCAGTAGACCAATCGAAACTTAAAAATCGGTTTTTGGAATTAGTGCAGCAGTGACAAGAGCAACACAAATCCTACACCGCAAGCGATCAAAGCCATTTGACGAAGTGACTCAGCCCAATGTGGGCGACGATGCATTTGCGGGATCAGGTCACTCACGGCAATATAAATAAAACTACTTGAGGCAATCACCAGTAAGTAAGGCATCGCTGTGTGTGCACGCTCTAGGAAGAAATAAGCCAATACTCCACCCACCACTGCAGCTAGCCCGCAGATGAAGTTATAGATTAAGGCACGGGTGCGCGAGAA
>CALQED020000152.1 GCA_943329505.2 Polynucleobacter meluiroseus
AGTGAATACTCACTTCTATTAAATCAATTGATTCATATAACTCATCTTCAATGGCCAGAATTTCCTCACTTAATGAAGCAAGCTCCTTTTTTAGTACAAAAATTTCTTTTTGGGCGTTTTCAAAATCCAGGTTTTGTGAAGATCTCATGGAATCATAGGAGGCAAAGAAGGCAATACTTAATCCAATGACCCCGACTCCCAGCGCAATCAATAGACCAACTTTCTTCAGATCTGCTAGCGTTGGAGTTGAGGTGGGGATCTCCCTATTTGGCTGGGTCTTGGGGCTGGTTGTTTTCCGGATACCATGGGGATCAGGGATGGCTGGGTCATCCCCTAATTCACTCAAAATTTCATCAAAAGATTGGGGTGAGATTTGGCGAGGTGGCATGCCAATATTCTGTGAATAGACGAGTTAAAAAACTATCAGCCTTGATTGAACCGCTTGTCAGAAAATACGAAGAATTGGCTGGAAAGCGTGGTTTTGGCGCTTTCGGTGAAATTACCTAAGCACCCTATAATTTGAGCTTATGGCGCTTCCCCCCAAAGACAAGCCGACGTTGAATCAGCGTCCTATCCGTCAGCCTGATAGACGTCCTGGTCAGACTCGATTTGGTTCAGGCTCACCTCGCAAATCCTCTGGTAGCCCACTGATAAAAGCTTTGCTAATTATTGGCGTAGTCGCAGCGCTCGTGATTACGCTTATGTTGGGATATGCCTTTTTAGTGGCTAAGCCTAATTTACCGAAAATTTCTGCACTAACCGATTACAACCCCAAAACCCCTTTGCGCATTTATTCGGCCGATAAGGTATTAATCGGCGAGTTTGGCGAAGAGCGCCGCAAAGTCATTCCATTAAATGAAATCCCTGCGAGCATGAAAAATGCTGTTTTGTCGATTGAGGATGATCGTTTTTACTCTCACGGCGGCGTAGATTACGTCGGCATTATTAGGGCAGCAGTCACTAATTTGCGCGGCAATCTTTCTCAAGGTGCTTCAACGATCACGATGCAGGTCGCTCGTAATTTTTTCTTGAGTAATGAGAAAACCTTTAGCCGAAAAATCTACGAGGTTTTACTAGCCTGGGAAATCGAGTCGCAGTTAACCAAAGATAAGATTCTTGAAATCTATATGAATCAAATTTTCTTAGGTCAACGTGCCTACGGATTTTCTAGTGCGGCACAAATTTATTTTGGTAAAGAATTAAAAGACATCACGATTGCAGAGTCTGCAATGTTGGCTGGATTGCCTAAGGCCCCATCCGCCTATAACCCAGTCAGCAATTTCAGGCGAGCCAAGATTCGGCAGGAATATATTTTGCAGCGCATGCGCGATCTTGGTTATATCAGCACTGAGGATTATCAAAAGGCGATGGCCGAAGAGCTCAATATTCGTGGCCTTGGTAATGAGTTTGCAGTACGTGCAGACTTTCCTGCCGAGATGGTGCGTCAGCTGCTATTTAGTCAATATGGTGAAGCAATCTACTCCCAAGGGATCGATGTATACACTACCATTTTGAAGGCTGACCAAGATGCTGCTTATAAGGCAGTGCGTCGCGGCATTTTCGAGTATGACTTGCGCCATGCATATCGTGGCCCAGAAGGATTTATCGAGCTGCCACAAGATTCCGTGAAACGCCAGCGTGCAATTGATGATGCTTTATTAGCCTACCCTCAATTAGATGATTTGCAGTCTGGGGTTGTATTGGATGTTAAGCCAAAAGAAATGCAGGTGATGATTTCTACAGGGGATACGATCACTCTGAAAGGCGAGGGCATGAAATTGGCTACTGCATCCTTGACTGATAGCACGCAACCCAAGAAGCGTCTTCGTCCAGGCGCAGTAGTGAGATTGCTGTATGACGGAGGCGTTTGGAAGTTGGCGCAACTCCCACAGGTAGAAGCTGCCTTTGTTTCTGTGAATGCTGAAACAGGTGCGATTCTATCTTTAGTCGGCGGGTTTGATTTCCGGCGCAATCAATTCAATCACGTCACGCAAGCTTTGCGTCAGCCCGGATCTTCCTTCAAGCCCTTCATCTATGCTGCGGCAATTGAAAAAGGCTTTACACCGAGCACCATGGTTAATGACGCTCCCTTATCGATTGGCAGTTTAGAAACCGGCAGCCAAGCTTGGGAGCCAAAAAACTACGATGGTAAATATGACGGCATGATGCGTTTACGAAATGCTTTGGCCAAATCGAAGAACTTAGTTTCTGTCCGTATTATTCGCGCAATTGGCCCTTCATATGCCCAAGAATATATTCAGCGTTTTGGCTTTGAGCCAGAAAAGCATCCTCCTTATTTAACAATGGCCTTGGGCGCGGGTTCTGTAACACCATTGCAAATGGCCTCCGCATACAGTGTCTTTGCAAACGGTGGTTATCGTGTGGAGCCATTTTTGATCGATAAGATGATCGATTCCAAAGGCGCTGTTTTATTTGAAGCTAAGCCCATCAGCGTTGGCGAAGGCGCCCCACGTGTTTTAGATGCTCGTACAGCTTTCGTGATGGATAGCATGCTGCAAGAAGTGACCAAGACAGGCACTGCGGCTTCTGCTCGCGCTAAGCTCGGGCGCACTGATATCGCTGGCAAGACCGGTACCACCAATGAATCACACGATGCTTGGTTTGCTGGCTACAACCCTAAAGTAGTAGCGATAGCCTGGATTGGTTTTGATAAGCCAGCAAGTTTGGGAGATCGTGAAACAGGCGGTGGTCTAGCATTACCAATGTGGATTTCTTATATGTCTACTGCTTTAAAAGATGTCCCGCAAGAATCTCGTGCCACCCCAGAAGGAGTAACGCAAGTCGATGGCGATTGGTTTATTCCCGAGTTCTCTCGTGGCGGTGGCGTTCGCGAACTACAGTAGTTCGTCATCATCATGGCTCGGCAAGCGCGCACTGTTATCCCCGGCCAAGCAATGCATGTGATGGTTCGCGGCAATAATCGCGAAACCCTTTTTTTTAAAGATGATGATCGACGTATTTATTTAACTTGGCTATCTGAAGCGGCAAAACAATTTGGCTGTGCTGTGCATGCATTTGCATTGATGCCAAACCACGTGCACTTATTACTGACACCTCAAAACCAAGATTCTTTAGCAAAAACGATGCAGTCTTTAGGCCGTCGTTATGCCCAATACTTCAATCAACAGCACCATCGATCTGGAACAATATGGGAAGGGCGGTATCGCTCATCTTTAATTGATCCAGACTATTTTTTACGCTGCCAGCGTTACATTGAACTAAACCCTGTGAGAGCAGGCTATGAATCTAGCCCTCAGGATTCTGTGTGGACTAGTTTTTCGACCCATATTGGTGAGAATGCTGAGCCCTGGCTAGTTGACCATGAGTATTTTTGGAGGCTGGGTAATACCCCTTTCGAGCGACAGATGGCCTGGGCAAACTTTGTCAAAGAGGGCGCCCCCCATTGGGAAGACCGACAAATCACGGAATCTTTGATCCGTTCAAAACCCTGGGTAAGTGATATTTACGCTAAGAAACTATTTAAAAACTCTCCAGAGATGGCTCAAATACGCCATCGAGGACGCCCTAAGAAAATAAACCCAGCAAATTCAGTAGCTTAGGATAATTAACAGCCCCCTAAAGAGTCATTAGGCTATTGAATGTAATGAGTCTGTCCCCATATATATAATTCATATTGGTGCGACCTCAAAATAATTGGGACAGACTCATTTTATTTCTATTGCATCGATATGGGTATTCACCTATATTTGATCCTCCAAAAGTACTTAGGCCTTTGTCGCCCCTCGGAAATACTATGACTACACAACTTAATTCCAATCTTCGCCCAACCGCTCAAGGTTTGTACGACCCAAGAAATGAGCACGATGCTTGCGGCGTAGGATTTGTTGCCCACATCAAAGGTAAGAAATCTCACGAGATCGTTTCTCAAGGCTTAAAGATTTTAGAGAACTTGGATCATCGCGGTGCAGTCGGAGCTGACCCACTAATGGGTGACGGCGCTGGTATTTTGATCCAGATTCCAGATACCTTATATCGTGAAGAAATGGCCAAGCAAGGCATCGCATTGCCACCATTGGGTGAGTACGGTGTCGGCATGATTTTCTTACCAAAAGAACATGCATCACGTTTGGCTTGCGAACAAGAATTAGAGCGCACTGTGCGCTTAGAAGGACAAGTGGTTTTAGGCTGGAGAGATGTGCCGGTAGATGTGAAGTTGCCGATGTCACCAACAGTACAAATGACAGAGCCATTTATTCGTCAGATTTTTATTGGCCGTGGTCGCGACATCATGACAACCGACGCGCTGGAGCGCAAGTTATATGTGATTCGTAAAACAGCAAGTCATGCAATTCAAGATTTGCATTTAAAACATGGTAAAGAATATTTTGTGGCA
>CALQED020000153.1 GCA_943329505.2 Polynucleobacter meluiroseus
AGCCTGCTCTGAACTAGAGGCTGGCAAGCTTCGCGGCAGTTTGATGGTTGATTTATCGCACGCCAATTCCAGCAAAAAACATGAGCGTCAAATCCTGGTGGCAGATGATGTTGCTAAGCAGGTAGAGTCTGGCTCACATCAAATATTTGGGGTCATGATTGAAAGTCATCTTAACGATGGTGCGCAGAAATTTACGCCAGGTAAAGATGACCCTAGCAAGCTGGAATACGGCAAAAGTATTACTGATGCTTGCATCGACTGGGATCATTCAGTTCAGGTGCTAGAGCATCTTGCAGCTGCAGTCAAAAAACGTAGAAGTAAGAAAAAGTAATGCTGTACTAATTTGCTAGATGCCAAAAAGAGACTAATTTATTTAGTCTCTTTTTTTTCATGTTTCCACAGCACATCCGTTCCACCTGCTGCGCGATTCAGAATACGCGCAATGACAAATAATAAGTCAGACAAACGATTGACATACTGGCGGGGGGAATCATATAAGGGCTCTGCCCATCCTAAGCGCACAATCGAGCGCTCTGCTCTGCGACATACGGTACGACATACGTGAGCTTGCGCTGCAGCACGTGTACCACCTGGCAAAATAAATTCCGTCAATGGTGGCAATTGCTGGTTGTATTTTTCTAGCCAGATATCTAATTGGGCAACATGATCTGGATTCAGCAATTTGTAATTGGGGATACAAAGCTCACCACCCAAATCAAATAAATCATGTTGGATCTGTAAAAAGAGGAGTTTTAGCTCATTCGTGATGCTTGCTGGAATTTCTTCAGTCATCAAAACACCAATTTCGGAGTTGAGCTCATCCACATCGCCCATCGCGCAGATCCGTAAATGATCCTTCTCAACGCGACTGCCGTCTCCCAGGCCAGTCATGCCAGCATCACCCGTTCTAGTGGCAATTTTCGATAGTCGATTTCCCATAAGCTTAATTATAGGTAAATGGCTAAAATGATTGTCATGAATATGGTGACTCCACCCCCCGATCTAGCTGCTATCAGCGCCTTGCAGTCCAAACTTGTTGCGGCCCTGCGCCCAATTCTTCCAGAACATGCCCTACTTTGGGAGCCTGAGGATACGATTCCCTATGAATGTGATGGCTTAGCGGCCTATCGACGGATGCCATTGGCGGTTGCTCTTCCAGAGACTGAAGCGCAAGTGGCCCAGATTCTGAAGATTTGCTTTGAAATGCAAATCCCAGTGGTTCCTCGTGGATCGGGCACAGGCCTATCTGGCGGAGCCATGCCCCTTTCTCAAGGTCTTGTACTGTCACTCGCGAAGTTAAAAAAGATCTTAAGCATCGATGCCTTTACTCGTACTGCAGTAGTGCAACCCGGTGTACGTAATCTGGCCATCTCGGAAGCAGTTAGTCATTTAGGCCTGTATTACGCTCCAGATCCTTCATCGCAAATTGCTTGCTCTATTGGTGGCAACGTGAATGAAAATTCTGGTGGAGTGCACTGCCTTAAATATGGTTTAACTTTACATAACGTCTTGCGTGTTCGCGGCATTCTAATGAATGGTGAAATTGTCGAGTTTGGAAGCCTCGCTCCGGACTCTCCAGGCTTGGATTTGCTGGCGATCGTGATGGGCAGCGAAGGCATGCTTGCAGTGGTTACAGAAGTGACTGTGAAATTAGTTGCTAAACCTAAGTTAGCGCGCGTGATTATGGCTAGCTTTGACGATATTGAAAAAGGCGGTAACGCAGTCGCTGCAATTATTGCTGCAGGGATTATTCCCGCAGGCTTAGAGATGATGGACAAAGCAACCACTCGCGCAGTAGAGGAGTTTGTACATGCTGGCTATGACTTAGATGCCACCGCTATTTTGCTTTGTGAATCTGACGGCACTCCAGAAGAAGTGGCCGAAGAAATTGAACGTATGACTAAGGTTTTAGAGCAGGCTGGAGCTACTGGCATTCAGATCTCTCAAGATGAGGCTGAACGCCTGAAGTTTTGGAGTGGTCGCAAGAATGCATTTCCTGCGGCAGGTCGCCTTGCTGCTGATTACTACTGCATGGATGGCACTATTCCACGTCGTCATATTGCCACCCTACTCAAACGCATTCAAGGGATGGAAGAAAAATACGGTCTTGGCTGCTTAAATGTTTTCCATGCTGGCGATGGCAATATGCACCCACTGATTTTATTTAATGGCGCCGATCAGGATGAGTGGCATCGCGCAGAAGAGTTCGGGACAGAAATTTTGGAAGCTTGTGTTGAGCTTGGCGGAACCATTACTGGTGAGCATGGGGTTGGCATTGAAAAAATTAACTCCATGTGTATCCAATTTGGTGAAGGTGAACGTGAATCATTCTGGGGCGTCAAGGCTGCCTTTGATCCAGAAAAACTACTGAATCCAGACAAAGCCATTCCTACGCTAAACCGTTGTGCAGAGTACGGTCGTATGCGTATTAGCGGTGGTAATCTACCCCATCCAGAATTAGAGCGCTTCTAATGGCTAGCCCAAAAATTCAAAACCCGACCATTGAAGCATTTCGTGAACAAATTCTGAATGCCGCAAAAACCAACACCTCACTTTCTATTGAAGGTGGGGGTACTAAGGCTTGGTACGGCAATCCTAATCACTTTGCAAAATTAGATACCCGCACTTATTCTGGTATTTTGGAATACCAACCTGAAGAATTAGTCATTACTGCTTGTACTGGTACGCCTCTAAAAGAAATTGAAGCGGCCCTCAAAGAAAAAAATCAGGTGCTAGCATTTGAACCCCCACATTTTGGTGAGCATGCTACGTTTGGTGGCGCAATTGCTGCTGGACTGGCTGGGCCAGGCCGCATTAGTGTGGGTAATTTTCGCGACTTCGTATTAGGCGCACGCATTATTGACGGTAAGGGCCAAGATCTTGCCTTTGGGGGGAAGGTGATGAAGAACGTTGCAGGCTATGACGTTTCTCGCTTGCTCCCGGGGTCGATGGGCACACTCTCTTTGTTATTAGAAGCGTCAGTTAAGGTGTTACCAAAACCCGCGGCAACAGCAACACTACGCTGCCAAATCTCTCAAGCAAAAGCATTAATGATCCTGAATGAGTGGGCCGGCCAACCTTTGCCTCTTTCGGCAAGTTGCTGGGTTGGTAATGGTAAAGATGCTGATGGTGAGCTGACCATTCGTTTGGCAGGTGCTGCAGCAGCTGTGAAAGCTGCCATCCCTTTAATGAGTTCTTTAGTTCAGGCAAAAGAAATAGATCCTGAAACAGCTGATATTTTTTGGGATGATTTGCGTGAGCAAAAACTTTCGTCATTGACTAATCTTGGCGCTGACCAAACACTCTATCGCTTAGCACTTCCTGCAGCATGTGGCTCGCTTACGGTGCCAAACTCTAGCGATGACTTGGTTCTTGAGTGGCACGGGCAGCAACGCTGGATTAAAGCAGCCGGTGATGAAGCTACATTTACCGCGATCAAGCAATTAGCCAATACTCAGGGTGGTCACGCCACTCGCTTTAAGCAAGGCGCCAATATTGATCCCTCTTTTGAGCGCTTTACCTTACTCAGTGAGCAAGAGCACTCCAAATCTCTTGAAGCGGTTCAGGTACGCTTGAGAGCAGCATTTGATCCTGCCGGCGTATTTGCCACTAAACGTCTTCCATAACTTTTTCTATGCAAACTCAACTCGCCCCTCAATTTGCCAATACACCCGAAGGTATAGAGGCGGCTCGCATTCTCGGTAAATGTGTCCACTGTGGTTTTTGTACTGCAACCTGCCCGACCTATCAACTGCTCGGTGATGAACTCGATGGTCCTCGCGGTCGCATTTACCTCATCAAGCAAATCGCCGAAGGTCAGGTCCCCACCGAAAAAACGCGCTTACATTTAGATCGTTGCCTAACTTGCCGTAATTGTGAAAGTAGTTGCCCTAGTGGCGTGCAATATGGCAACTTGATTGATATTGGTCGTAAGTGGGCGGAAGAAATTACTCCGGCGCGCCCTCTAGGACAACGCATGACTCGTTGGGCGCTCAAGGAAGGCTTAACCAAGCCAGCATTGTTCAACTCTGCAATGGCTTTGGGTCGTTTAATGCGTCCACTGATGCCAAGCGGCATTCAACGCAAGATTCCACTAACAAAAAATAAAGCCCTAGATCAAGCAACCGATCCTTTTGCTAGACCGAGCGCCCAACATGCTCGAAAAATGCTGATCCTTGAGGGTTGTGTGCAGCCGGGTATGTTGCCCAATATTAACTCAGCAACTGCCCGTGTTTTAGATGCATTAAAAATTCAATTGATCAGCGCTCGGAATGCCACTTGCTGTGGCGCCCTGCGTTATCACCTCAATGATCAAGCAGGCGGCCTTGATAATGCCAAACAAAATATTGATGC
>CALQED020000154.1 GCA_943329505.2 Polynucleobacter meluiroseus
AACCACACCAGCGGAGAGGGTTAAGGCTGAGACATCCATGGATTTTCTAGCTTTGCTCAGTGAGTATCTAGCTAGTTTAGATCCTCAACAAAAATCTACCAGAAATCTCAAGCTAGGCCACAAAGAGCTCCTCTGCTATAGCAAAGTCCAAACCCTGTGCCTGGGCTACCGGCTTGGAGGTTAAAACACCTTTGTGGACACTCAAACCATTGCGGAGATGATGATCAATCGATAAAGCCCTCACAATGCCACGATTGGCTAAGGCCTCTACAAATGGGTAGGTTGCATTAGTTAAGGCGAAGGTAGAGGTTCGAGCGACTGCTCCTGGCATATTGGCTACGCAGTAATGCAATACATCATCCACTAAGAATGTGGGATCTGCATGAGTGGTAGGTTTTGATGTTTCAAAACAGCCGCCTTGATCAATAGCTACATCCACAATCACTGCACCTGCTTTCATTTTCTTCACCATCTCACGCTTTACTAATTTAGGGGCGGCGCCACCTGGCAGGAGAACGGCGCCAATCACTACGTCAGCCTCACATACCTCTTGCTCAATGAGCAAGCTATCAGAATAAAAAGTGCGCACACGATTGCCATAGAACATATCAATCTGCCGTAGGCGCTCAATATCCCGATCAAAGATGCAAACATCTGCGCCGATACCCACCGCCATTTGCAAGGCATTGCGCCCAACGACGCCAGCTCCCAGAATCACTATCTTGGCTGGAGAAACCCCGGGCACCCCTGCCATCAGCACCCCTAAGCCACCATGCGTTTTTTCTAAATGGGTGGCAGCGGCCTGAATCGACATTCGACCTGCCACTTCACTCATCGGCGCCAACAAGGGTAATGCGCCATTGATCGCCGTTACCGTCTCATAAGCAATACAAGTAGCGCCCGAAGCCAGCAAGGCTTGGGTTTGCGCTGGATCAGGAGCAAGATGGAGATAGGTAAATAAAATTTGTTCTTCACGCAACATAGCGCATTCTTGTGGCTGGGGTTCCTTGACCTTCACAATCATCTCTGCCTTCTGAAAAACTTCGGCAGCACTATCAATCAAGGTAGCGCCAGCAATTCGATAGGACTCGTCGCTCAGGCCAATTTGTACTCCCGCACCTCTTTGTACTAAGACTGAATGTCCTTGCTTGCATAGGCCACTAACATTGCCAGGGGTAAGCCCCACCCGATACTCGTTATTCTTCACTTCTTGCGGAACACCAATAATCATTACCATCTCCTTTTATTTAAATTCACGACTAGTTTTTGTTTTGCGATGTAGGCCGACGACATAAAACATCACGAGATACACACCCAATAAACATGGGCCCAATATCAATGCCATCTGTGCATCCTCATGAAATCCCATGAGCACTACCACCAAGAAAATGAATGCCAAAGCAAACCAAGAGGAATAAGGCCACCATGGCGTGCGATAACCTAACTCGGCAACTTGCGCCTGACTTAAAGAACGGCGGAACTGAATTTGTGTAAACAAGATGGCAATCCATACCATCAGGCCCACAAAAGTAACAGCAGCCATCATGTATTGAAAGGCTTTATCCGGTACAAAGTAGTTCAGCACTACGCCTGACATACAGACCGCCACGGTTGCTATCACCGCACGGTGTGGAACACCATACTGAGAGAGCTTGGCAAATGGTGCGGGAGCATAACCATTGATAGACAGGGCATACAAAAGACGGCCGCCACTGAAGATGCCCGCGTTGCAAGAAGAAAGTGCTGCCGTGATCACAACAAAGTTAATCAAGCCTGCTGCTTCACGCAAACCAATCCGCTCAAACATCACTACGAATGGACTGCCCTGCTGGCCTACTTCATTCCAGGGAAAGAGCGCCAGAATGACGAGGATCGCACCCATATAGAAAATCAAAATGCGCCAAGCCAATGAATCAATTGCCATGGGGATAGTTTTCTTAGGGTTCTCTGCCTCGCCAGCAGAAAGTCCAATCATTTCAATACCAACGTAAGCAAACAAAACCATCTGCAAAGACAGCAACATGCCGCTAATACCATTAGGGAAAAAGCCTCCGTGCTGCCAAAGATTACTCAACCCAATCGGCTGCCAATCATTCGTAAATCCAAAGAGAATGACTGAGCCTCCCAATGCAATCATGGCAACGATAGCAACCACTTTAATGAGGGCAAACCAAAACTCAAACTCACCAAATACCTTGACGGCAATGAGATTGATCAAACCCATCATCACAATGGAAGACAGCGCCCATATCCATTGGGGTGTTTCTGGAAACCAGATGCCCATGTAGATACCAACGGCAGTCACCTCGGCGATACCAACCACAATCCAATAGGTCCAATACCCCCAGCCGACCATATATCCTGCTAGCGGCCCAACATAGGTATTGGCATACGCGGCAAAAGAACCTGCTACCGGTTCATGCACCGCCATCTCTCCTAGCGTTCGTAGGACAATAAATGCCACAATCCCAGCCAGCAGATATCCCAACAAAATGGAAGGTCCAGCGATTTGTATTGCACTCGCGGATCCTAAAAATAATCCAACGCCAATCGTTGAACCCAAGGCCATTAAACGAATGTGCCTTACCTTAAGGTGGCGTTTCAAGCCAGTGTGTTCAGTCTGCAAAAGAGACCTCCTTTCGATTTGTCATTGGCGATTTACCAACGAGGCAAAGTCTAGGGAGGACTTGAGGTATGTACTAGGGGTGAAAAATAACTAAAGTAATTAAATTATGAAAAGTAGATGATCAGAAAAGATCAATTGCTTTTAAATCATAGGGAGCCGTATTCACCCTATAGATATGACTGCAACAGAATCAGTAATTTCCTACAGGGAATCCCCTTAAGGATTTATAGAAATTTTTCTGAACTTACTTGTCAATGACATTACTTTTGATCTTGACCGATCAAATTGAGGATCTCTGCAGCTGCCGCAAGCCCGCAAGCAGCCGTCACCATGACGGTTGAACCATAGCCGGAACAGGCCAAACCGCCAGTCGATGCACCAGCGCGAGGCTCATGAGAGTAAATCGCGCGGATACCGATTTTGTGTTTGAGGTTTCTAGACAAGCCGTGGTCTTGCAGTAGACCTTGTCGCACCTTCGCTAGCAATGCATCTTGTTCAGTGCGGGATAAATCATCACAGCGTACTGAAGTGGGATCGGTTTTTCCGCCTGCTGCACCACACATGACTAGAGCGCGATCATGTTCACGAGCCCAAACGGCAAGCGCAATTTTAGCTTGCACCGAATCTGTGGCATCTAGAACATAAGCATCGTGAGGAATAATGCGCTCAAGATTTTCTGGCTCCAAAAACTCATCGCATGCCGTGATTTGAATTTCAGGATTAATTTGCACAATGCGCTGGGTCATTGCTTCGACTTTGGCTTTACCGTACTGCCCTTCGAAGGCATGTACCTGACGATTGGTATTGCTCTCGGCAATATGATCAAAATCCACCAGGACTAAATGGCCAATTCCGGTTCGTGCCAAGGCTTCGGCTGCCCAGGAGCCAACGCCACCTAAACCAGCTACTACGACAGTGGCACTCTGAAAGCGTGCACGCAGTTCAGGGCCGTAGAGTCTAGAAACCCCACCAAACCGACGCTCTTCAATGCTGCCCTCAATCTTGTCTTCTGCCATAGCTTCTCTTTATACTGAATAAATGGACTCCATTGCTCAACTTCGCAAAAACTATACCCTCGGCCAACTTTCCGAAACCGAGGTGCCAAAGCAACCTTTGCCGCTATTTCAGCTTTGGTTTGACCAAGCCATCAAAGCACAATGTCCTGAACCGAACTCGATGACTTTGGCTACCGCAGATCAAGCCGGAAATCCATCAGCCCGTATTGTCTTACTAAAAGGCGCCGACGAAAATGGCTTTACCTTTTTTACCAATTACGAGAGTCAAAAAGGCAAGGAATTGGCGATTCGCCCACAAGCAGCCCTTCTCTTTCATTGGCATGAATTAGAGCGCCAAGTGCGTATTCAAGGAATTGTCGAGCGCGTGAGTCCTGAAGAAAGTGACCAGTACTTCCATTCCCGCCCTCCCGCATCCCGCATTGGTGCTTGGGCCTCCCCACAAAGTACCACTATTCCAAATCGGGAGTTTTTAGAAGAAGCTGAGAAGCGGTTCATCTCGGAGTTTGGTGATGCGCCTCCTCGGCCAGAGCATTGGGGTGGTTATCGCCTACGCCCAAGCAAAATAGAATTTTGGCAAGGACGCCCTTCCCGACTGCATGACCGCATCCATTACAAATTGGCTGATGGTCATTGGCTCATTCACCGCCTAGCACCCTAATCGCATTGATGACTACGCGTACTGCGGCGTAATCAGTGATTTAAATTTCGC
>CALQED020000155.1 GCA_943329505.2 Polynucleobacter meluiroseus
AGTATCCCCGAGTACGCCAAGACAGCAAATGATGTGAAGATTGTAGAGACGACTTCTGGAGCGTACTACGGCGAAGGCTATCAAGACGTTCAAAACCGTGTTCCTGCAATTGACAACACCATGAGCGAGTTAGGTTGGAAGCCGACTACTACGATGGCTGATGCACTGAAAAATCTCTTTGAGGCATATCGTCAAGACGTTGAAAAAGCCCGCTCCTTAGTTGATAAAGAGTAAGCAATAAACATAAGACCTCATGGCCAAGATTGCTCTCAAGGTAGACGTTGATACCTTACGTGGCACCAAAGAAGGCGTACCCAATTTAGCTCGCACCTTAGAGCGCTTTGGTTTAAAGGCCACCTTCTTATTCAGCCTTGGGCCTGACCATACGGGCTGGGCTTTGAAGCGCGTCTTTCGTCCTGGCTTTCTAAAAAAGGTGAGTCGCACTTCTGTCGTAGAACACTACGGCATCAAAACTTTACTGTATGGCGTTTTACTCCCCGGTCCAGATATCGGCAAAAAAGCGGCCGTAGAAATGCGTGCGATTGATCAAGCAGGACATGAGACCGGAATTCACACTTGGGATCATGTTGCCTGGCAAGACGCAGTTCGTCATCAAGACGCTAGTTGGACTCAAGCCATGATGCAAAAAAGTTGGGATCGCTTTGTCGAAATTTTTGGGCATCCTCCAGTGACCTATGGTGCAGCTGGCTGGCAAATGAATGAAGCTGCTTTCGAGCAACTTGATCAATGGGGGATGAAATATTCTTCCGATGGTAGATCTGAGCCAAACTTAATCCCTTATCGACTTGCACTACCCTCAGGAAAAGCGAAGCATGTGCAGTATCCAACCACTTTGCCGACTTTTGATGAACTCATCGGGATTGATGGTGCTGATGAATTTGCTGCAGTCAAAAAACTCTTAGAAATCACCCAAAGCAATCCCAATGACCAAGTTTTTACTCTGCATGCAGAATTAGAGGGTCAAAAGCTCCTGCCAGCCTTTGAGCAGCTATTGGCCGGATGGTTAAATCAGGGTCATGACCTGGTCACCATGGGCGAACTACATCAATCCTGGAGAGCCACCAATCAACTGGATAAAATAGCGGTATTGCCACTGACTTGGGGTGAAATATCCAATCGGAGTGGTGAACTGATTATTCAGAATCATTAAGAAGATTTAGAGACAAATAACAAACGAAAGATCATCATGACAGTAGCTATTGGCCAATCTATTCCCGCATGCACTATTCCTGCAACCTCAGGACTTGCGTTTTCTCCAGCATCAGCAAAAGGGAAAAAACTGGTTCTCTACTTTTACCCAAAAGATATGACTCCAGGCTGCACCGCGGAGTCGGGTGAGTTCCGTGACAATATTGAGGCCTTTACTAAAGCAAATACCTTAGTCGTTGGTGTGTCACGCGATAGCCTCAAATCTCACGATAATTTTCGTAGTAAGTTAGAGCTCCCATTTGAGCTTGTTGCCGATACCGAAGAAAAGCTTTGCCAGCTCTTTGGCGTGATCAAAATGAAGAATATGTACGGTAAGCAGGTCCGTGGCATCGAGCGCAGCACCTTTCTCTTTGACTCCTCAGGAAAGCTTGTACAAGCGTGGCGTGGCCTGAAGGTTCCAGGTCATGTGACAGAGGTATTACAAGCCGCCCAAGCAACCAAGTAATTTTTACAAAAATTTATTCTGAGGTGCTTGCAAAGCCCAAAATTTGGGGTAAAGTAAAGTCATATGCACCGCAAACGACGGGAAAGCCTGACAATCCGTTTGAATCAGAAACCTGGATATCTCAAAACAGGTTTGGGGAGTAACCCCCTCTGTTTTTTAGAAGTCCTTGCAACCAGTTTCGTAATAAACCGCCAATGCACTCCGCTTGGCGGTTTTTTCTTTTAGGAGAGCCTGCATGCCATTGCCACCCATCCCAAGTCAAATTGCTGATCAAGTGAAGCTCAGTCGGAAAGATACTCCCGATTTGAAGAAACGCCCCACTCCAGCAAAACCCGTGGTGGTAGAAAGTTCTGATTGGACCCATGATGCGGAAGAAGATTTATCTGCAGCAGAAGTAGCGCTCGAAAAAATTAAAGCCGACCGTAGTCCAACGCGCAATGATCATCAGGCGGTCACTCCAGCAAAAGCAAAGCGTGTTATTCGTACTGGTCCTCCAAGCTTATTTGTACTCGACACTAATGTCTTGATGCATGATCCAAGCTCTTTGTTCCGCTTCTCAGAGCACGATCTTTTCTTGCCAATGACCACGCTAGAAGAGTTGGATAATCACAAGAAAGGTATGACTGAAGTAGCCCGCAATGCCCGTACGGTTAGCCGCTCCCTAGATCAGTTGGTTGCCGGTACCAGTGGTACTTTAGATGACGGCATTCCACTCAATAAGCTCGGCAACCAAGATGTTTCTGGTCGACTCTATTTTCAAACCAAACTCTCTACCCAAGCTTTGCCGGAAGGCCTACCGGAGGGTAAGGGTGACAACCTGATTCTGGCAGTCGTTAGCGAACTACAAAAAACTCGCAATGGTCAAGAAGTGGTGTTGGTATCGAAAGATATCAACATGCGTATTAAAGCGCGTGCTTTAGGCTTGCCTGCTGAAGATTATTTCAATGACCAGGTACTCGAAGATCGCGACTTAATGTATTCAGGCGTGATGTCGCTGCCTGCAGACTTCTGGCCAAAGCATGGCAAAGATATGGAAAGTTGGGCTGACTCTAAATCTGGCACGATGTTTTATAGAGTGACTGGACCTTCTGTACCCAGTATGCTCGTCAATCAATTCGTGTACCAAGAAAACCCAGACGGATCATCACCCTTCTACGCTCATGTCCGAGAAATCAATGGGAGGACTGCTCTCTTGCAGACCTTGCGTGATTTCTCTCACCAAAAGAATAATGTTTGGAGTGTGACTGCCCGTAACCGTGAGCAGAACTTTGCCATGAACTTACTCATGAATCCTGATATTGATTTCGTGACTTTATTAGGGCAGGCTGGTACCGGTAAAACTTTACTAGCCTTAGCAGCTGGTCTTGAACAAGTCTTAGATAGCAAACGTTACAACGAGATCATTATTACTCGTGCAACCGTACCTGTAGGGGAAGATATTGGCTTTCTACCAGGCACTGAAGAAGAAAAAATGCAGCCTTGGATGGGTGCATTTGATGACAACTTGGAAGTTCTCCAGCGCAATGATGATGCTGGTGAATGGGGTCGTGCAGCCACTCAAGAGCTCATTCGTTCGCGCATTAAAGTCAAGAGCATGAACTTTATGCGGGGTAGAACCTTTGTCAGTAAGTTTGTCATCATTGATGAAGCGCAAAACTTAACGCCAAAACAAATGAAAACCCTCGTTACTCGTGCGGGCCCTGGAACCAAAATTGTTTGCTTAGGCAATATTGCGCAGATTGACACCCCTTACTTAACAGAGGGATCATCCGGCCTGACCTATGTAGTCGACCGCTTCAAAGGTTGGCGTCATGGCGGTCATGTGACCCTGGCGCGTGGTGAGCGCTCACGTCTTGCGGATCATGCTGCTGACGCCCTCTAAGCAAGTCCTCTCATGCCGCACTCTGATAGGGTGCGGCATTTTTATTTGCACGCTCCTCATGCTATCGGGGTGCGGCACCTTCGGAAGTAAATCAGGCCCTGCTAAAGTTGCCCAATTTAAACAAGATACGAGCGTTGGAACAGAAGATATTTCCATTGCAGCGGTTGGATTAGTAGACGTCCCCTATCGCTTTGGTGGCAATACGCCAAGAGGTGGCTTTGACTGCAGTGGATTGATCGTCTATGTCTATAGCAAAGCTGCCGGCATCAAATTACCACGTACGATTGCTCAAATGAGCACTCAAGGCAGAAGTGTTGAGAATCAAGCACCCGCACCTGGTGACCTCGTATTCTTTAATACGACTGGTGAGAAATACTCCCATGCTGGCATCTATGTTGGACAAGGCAGATTTGTGCATGCCCCCAGCGCAGGGGGAACCGTACGACTTGACTACATCACCACGCCCTATTGGGCCGCTAAATTTACTGAGGCAAGGCGTATAGCAAGCCAGTAACAAAAGGTGGGGCGCTCATTGACTTATGTTTTCCGGATCGATTCACCTGCATTACTGGGAAGTCTGAATAAGCAAACTAGACCCATAAAACTGATGAAGGCGATGAAGGCAAGACTCATCTGAAAATCTTGCAAGCTTAGGGAGTTAGTTTGAGCATCTCCAAGCTTATGCGCAACAACCAATCCTAATGAAGCCAATGCTACCCCAAGCGTGTTACCCAATTGCATAGAGGCACTGGTAATAGCTGATGCAGAACTAATCTGTCCTGGTGCAAGAT
>CALQED020000156.1 GCA_943329505.2 Polynucleobacter meluiroseus
GATCATCCCCAGTTTCGTTTCATTACCTGTCGCCAAGAGGGTGGCGCTGCCTATATGGCTGAAGCCTATGGCAAATTAACGGGCCAAGCCGGGGTATTAATGGTCACACGGGGGCCCGGCGCCTCAAATGCCATGATCGGTATGCACACCGCCTATCAGGATTCAACCCCAATGGTTCTGTTAGTCGGACAAGTTGGTACTGACATGGTGGAGCGTGAAGCATTTCAAGAAATTGACTATCGCCGCATGTATTCAGAATGCGCCAAATGGGTAGGCAGTATTGATCGTGTGGATCGGATTGATGAATTCGTATCGCATGCATTTCATGTGGCACAAGCAGGGCGCAAAGGACCAGTAGTTTTAGCATTGCCAGAAGACGTGCTCTATATGAGTGGCCAAGAAAATCCGGTGAAGCCAGCGCATATCATTCAACCCGGCTTGGACATGCATCACTTTAATCAAGCGATGCAAGCTTTGGCATCTGCTAAGAAGCCGATGATTATTGCTGGTGGTGGCAATTGGAATAGTAGGGCCTGCGAAGATTTGAGGGTATGGGCTAATCGCGAAGGCGTACCTATTGCAACTAGTTTTCGCTCGCAAGATCTGATTGATAACTTAGATCCTGCATTTGCAGGTGACCTAGGGATTGGCGCCAACCCTGCCTTGGTTAAACGCATTCAAGAGGCTGATGTTTTGCTCGTCATTGGTGAGCGCTTAGGAGAGATGACTACCGCTGGCTACAGTATCTTGACAGTCCCGCAGCCTAAAAGCACCTTGATTCATGTGCTCTCAGGGCCTGAAGAATTAGGTCGCGTATATCGTCCAGAATTTGCTCTCAATTGCAGTCCAGAAAATTTCTGTGCCGGGTTAAAGACAATCAAGTTAGATAAACATCATGATCCGAAAGCGCTGCAAGCTGCACACGCTGAGTACTTAGCATTTGCTAGCCCAGTAACGGTGCCCGGTGATTTGCAATTAGCCAATATTATGAGTTCACTTGCAAGCGCGATACCGCGTAACTCAATCGTGACCAATGGAGCTGGTAATTTTGCTACTTGGGTCCACCGTTTCTACCCTTATGGCCCTTATAAAACCCAGTTGGCTCCTGCTAACGGTTCAATGGGTTATGGTTTGCCAGCAGCCATTGCTGCAAAGATTTGCAATCCAGAAAAAGTGGTGATCGGGGTCTGCGGCGATGGCGATTTCATGATGAATTGCCAAGAGTTGGCAACCGCAGCGCGCTATGATGCCTTCCCGATTATTTTTGTGGTGAATAACAGTATGCTCGGTACGATTCGCATGCATCAAGAAAGAGAATTTAAATCTCGCGTGATGGCAACTGATCTCACCAATCCGGATTTCGTAAAGTTTGCAGAGAGTTTTGGTATGCCTGGATTTAGGGTCACCAAAACAGCAGAATTTGCACCTGTATTTGCCAAAGCGCTTGCTAGTAAGAAGGGTGCCTTGATTGAGTTGGTCTTAGATCAAGAAGTGATCTCGCCTAGTAAGCTCCTCTCTCAATTAGGATAGACCAAAGTAGACATAAAAAAAGAGGAGCATTGCTCCTCTTTTGCTTTCTTGGTCTACAAAAGATTAATCTACTTTTGCCCCTGAGTCTTTCACAACTTTAGTCCACTTAGTGATTTCATTTTTAATGAAGGTCGAAAACTGGGCTGGTGTATTGCCCACGGGTTGAGCGCCCATCGCTAAATACTTTTCTTTAACGGAAGGGCTATTAATTGCTGCCATCAATACAGCACTATCTTTATTCAAAATATCTGCAGGCATGTTTGCTGGACCCACTACACCGAACCAAGAGGTCGCTTCGTAGCCTGGTAAGTTTGCTGCTTCAGCAATGGTTGGCAGATCCGGAAATGCGGGAGAGCGTTTAGCGCTGGTAACTGCCAATGCTTTTAAACGTCCTGCCCGAATATAGTTAATTGAGGAGGGCAGATTATCAAACATGATATCGACGTTGCCAGCCATCAAATCAGTTACTGCTGGAGGGCTTCCTTTGTATGGAAGATGCACCATAAAGGTTTTGGTCATGGACTTGAAGAGCTCGCCAGCCATATGAATCGAAGTGCCGTTACCGCTTGAGGCCATATTGACCATGCCAGGATTGGCTTTGGCATAGGCAATCAAATCATTCACGCTATTAATTTTGTTCTTGGCAGCAAATTCAGGATTTAGTACTAATACATTTGGCAACTCTGCCACTAAGGTAATGGGCGTGAAATCCTTAATGGGGTCAAATGGCAATTTGCCACCACCCTGAGTGTAGAGCGGCAAGTTAATCCCGTGCGTACCAACGGAGGCCATCAACCAGGTGTAACCATCTGGAGCAGATTTAGCAACCACTTCTGCGCCAATGTTGCCGCCTGCACCAGGCTTGTTATCAATGACGACATTCCACTTCACAGTGTTTAAGAGTTCATTTTGAAGCGGTCTAGCAATGTTATCAGTTGCGCCCCCCGCTGGGAAAGGGATCACAAAACGAATTGCCTTGTTTGGATAATCTGATTGGGCAAAAGAGGTTTGCATGCCTCCAAAGAGCATACCCATGGCGATGAATACAAAACTCACGACGTGGGTGGCTTTGTAAAATAAATTGCTATGTTTCATATTTAAGGTCTCCAATTGATTCAATATCATTCTGGTGATGATCTTTGTTTTGCCTAATCTGGGCAATCTAACATGCGATAGCTATGATTTAAACATAAGACGCTAAGCTGGGCGACCTTTGCCCATTCCGCAAAATAAGGCGGCTAGGGTCATCTGCGGTCAAATCTTGTCGATTTGCTAAATTAAGCCCATAAAAACAGACATAATGTGCCTAATTAATATCAATGGAGATCAATATGCCTAGAGCACTCGGGATTTTGGGAAAGAATGCATTGCTAGCTATCACCATATTGGGTGTTTTATGGGCCTCTGGCGCTCAAGCGCAGTCGTGGCCACAAAAACCGATCAAGTTTATCGTTCCCTTTGCTGCAGGCGGGGCAAATGATTTAATGGCTAGGGCTGCCGCAGAAGGGGCTGCCAAGGTATTAGGACAGGCAATTGTGGTTGAGAATAAGCCAGGAGCTGGTGGCACATTAGGCACAGTTTTAGTGAGTAAAAGTACTCCTGATGGTTATACCTTTTTGATTAGTGCAGCTGGTGTGGTCTCCAATAATATGATCAAGAAAAATACTAACTACAAAGATAGCGACTTGGTGCCAGTGGTCATGATTGGTTTAGCCCCCTCGGTTATTGTTGTGTCGTCAGAGTCGAGCTATAAAAATTTGCGCAATTTCATAGATGCCTCCAAAGAGGGTCAAGGGTTTTATTTTGCCACTGCGGGTACTGGAAGCACGCCGCATTTTGTTGCTGAACTTCTTAATACACGCTATGGCGCTAAGTTATTACCTGTCCCTTATAAGAGTGGCTCCGAGGGTGCTACAGCTGTGATGGGCGGACAAGTTGCTGGGACTTCCGAGGCTAGTATTGTTGCGCTCCCCCACATTAAGCCAGGCGGTAAATTTAAAGCTCTCGCTACTACCTGGACAAAGCGCATTTCTGCATACCCTGAGCTTTCCACTGCAACCGAACAAGGTTTTCCAGAGTTGCAAATTGCGCATTGGGCAGGGATACATGCCCCAGTTGGCGTTCCCCCAGACATCATGGATAAGTTAGCTACTGCCGTTGATGTTGCTATGAAGTCTCCGCAGGTGGCTGATCGTTTAAAAGCTCAAGGTATAGAACCCGTTGGGGGCACGCGCGCTTCTTTTAATGAATTTGTTGACGCTGAGCGTGCCCGCCTAGGAAGTATTGTGAAGGCTTCTAATATGAAAGATGACTCATGAAAATTGATCAAGAACTAGGCGCATCCTTGCGCAAGAAGGTTGATGCCAAACAAGGTTTGCTGGTTGCTGGAGCTGCTAATGCCTTAGCTGCTAGGATTATTTATCAGCTTGGCTTTGAGGCGGTCTATCTGAGCGGCGCAGGACTGACCAATACCTTCTATGGAATACCGGATTTGGGATTTGTGGGCTTAAGTGATTTAGTACAGCATACCTCTGCAATGCGTGATGCAATGCCTTTACCAATTATTGTGGATGCTGACACCGGGTTTGGGAATGCGTTGAACGTGAGGCAAGTAGTCCGCTCCCTAGAGCGAGCTGGGGCCAATGCTATCCAGCTTGAAGATCAAGTGATGCCCAAAAAATGTGGGCATTTCACAGACAAGTCAGTGATTGATCCGATGGAAATGGTTTCTAAAATTCGTGCTGCTGTAGATTCTCGAGAGC
>CALQED020000157.1 GCA_943329505.2 Polynucleobacter meluiroseus
AAACCAGTTAATGATTTCCTCAGTTACTGGATGCTGCAGACTTAAAGCAAAAGCATGTAAAGCTTGCCGCGCAAAAGGTAGCGACTTTGCAGGGCCAGGGGTTTTCTTGCGATACACCGGATCCCCAAGCAAAGGGAATCCCAAAGACTCTAGATGAACCCGAATTTGGTGGGTGCGACCAGTTTCTAAACGACACTCTAATAAAGCAACTGCTGCTTCTTGAAATGCACCCTTAGCTAAGCGACGAAACAATGTCGCAGCAGGTTTACCTTGTGGACTACCAGCAGCCATCTTGAGGCGATCACGTTGATCGCGACCAACGGTTGCAAGTACCTTGCCTTGGCTGGGTGCAGCGCCCCACACTACTGCTAAATATCGACGGCCAACAGTTCTGTCTTGGAGTTGTCTTACCAGAGCCGTTTGTGCTTGAGCAGTTCTTGCTACCACCATCAGGCCAGAAGTATCTTTATCTAAACGGTGAACAATGCCAGCGCGTGGCAGGGACTTTAGTTCTGGGTATCGATATAAAAGGCCATTTAATAATGTGCCCGACCAATTTCCGGCGGCTGGATGGACTACTAAACCTGGCGGCTTATTGACCACAATCAGCGAATCATCTTCATAGACGACCTCCAAAGGAATATCTTCAGGGCTAAAGGCAAACTGCTCAGGCATTTCTTGTGGAAATACCTTAATACTCTCCCCGCCTCTAAGCAGAAAACGTGCTTTTGTGACCTTGCCATCCACCATTACGGCGCCAGCTTCAACCCAAGTCTTGAGTCGATTTCGAGAATAATCCGGCAAGGAGCCTGCTAGCGCCTTGTCTAGGCGTTCACCAGCCATCTCCATGGGTATTTCCAGGGAGATAAAATCCTCTTCATCGATATAATCAATAGGATTCGAATCAGGAGTTTGCGGCAATGCCACGCTTAAAGAGCCTTTCAGTTATGTCCGAGCTAATATCAGACGCCAGTTTAAGGCTTGCCGGGTCAATCACCCCCAAAAAACGTAGCGCCCATCCTCTTAGAGGTGCTTTCACCCTGCTCTTTCTTCTAGCCTCTATTTGTACATTACTGCTACTCACTGGATGCGCAGGCTCAGAAGGACAAAAAGATGACACTGATATCTGGTCTGAATCTAAGTTGTATTCAGAAGCGACTGATAAATTAAATTCTGGTGATTTTGCTAAATGCGGTAAATATTTTGAAAAGTTAGAAGCGCGCTTTCCCTTTGGACCATATTCGCAGCAGGCCCAAATCAATGCTGCCTATTGTTATTGGAAAGCCAACGAACAAGCACAAGCATTAGTAGCGATCGATCGCTTCCTTAAACTGCATCAAGGTAGCCCAACGCTTGATTATGCTTACTATCTGAAGGGATTAATTACCTTCAACGATGACTTAGGTTGGCTTGGTAAATTTACCGGTCAAGATCTCAGCGAACGTGATCCCAAGGCTGCGAAAGAAGCATTTGAGTCTTTTAAAGCGGTGGTTGAGCGCTTTCCAGATAGTAAATATGCGCCAGACTCATTGGATCGGATGCGCTATATCGTCAATTCACTCGCTGAAGCGGATGTGATCGTAGCCCGTTTTTATTACCAACGTGGTGCCTACCTCGCCTCAGCCAATCGTGCTCAATTGGTCATACGTGATTACGATCGCGCGCCCGCCGTAGAGGAAGCACTATATCTTTTGACCAAGTCTTACGAAAAATTGGGAATGACCCAGTTAAGCAATGATTCTGCGCGGGTATTCAAATTGAACTTTCCAGAAAGCCAGATGTTAGAAACTGGTCAACGCGTTCAAAAAGAGCGTAGATGGTGGCAAATCTGGATTAAATAAACAGCCCCTAACTCGCACTCGATCAAACAAGCATCTCGAAAAATCCTCTACTACAGAGGATTTTTTACAATAGGACTTTGACTTAGACTACTCGAGCCTCAAACTATTTCGACAGGCACTCTCGGTGCTACTGCGCAGAGTAATTCATAGCCAATGGTGTCACTCATTTGCGCCACGTCGTCAACGGGCACTCTTTCCCCCCACAGCTCGGCAACACTACCAATCTTGGCATTCGGGGCATGCCGCAAATCAACGGTCAACATATCCATCGAGACACGTCCAACGATCGGGCAGATAACACCGCCGCCAGATTGACTAGCATCACTAATCCAAACTGGAGTGCCATCTTTTGCAGTGCGGGGATATCCATCTGCATAACCGCAGGCAATAATTCCGACTCTCATGTCCTCGCGCGCTTCATAGCGCCCACCATAACCAATGCGATCACCCGCCTGTAGTTCCTGAATATCAATAATCTCGCTTTGGAGCTGCATGACCGCTTTAAGGTGAGCATGTTCGATATCAGCATGTATACCGGTAGGCGATGCACCGTAAAGCATGATGCCAGGACGGACCCAATCACCCAAAGCATTGCGATGCCAAAGAATCGCTGCCGAGTTTGCCAATGAAGTCGGTCCTTCTAAGCCTGCAATGGTTTGATCAAATAACTCTAGCTGACTGTCTACCGTGGGCTGCCGATCAATTTGGTCAGCATTTGCAAAATGGGTCATGTGATGCATGCGATAGCCTAATGAGTGCAAGCGATGAAACCCCATTCGATAGGCATCCGGCTTTAAGCCCAAACGATTCATGCCAGTATTCATCTTCAGAAAAACACTTATAGGTGTGTGGGATTTAAGCGAGAGTCGTTCAAGCCACTCAATTTGAGCTTCGCAGTGAACCACCAAATCGCAATGCAATTTTTGGGCAAGATCTAGCTCATTTTCATGAAACAAGCCCTCTAACAGCAGAATACGGCCCTGCCAGCCATGCTCTCTAAGCCAGACTGCGTCCTGAATATCCAATAAGGCAAAGCCATCTGTAGAGGCTAGACCCTGAAAAGCAGCTTCAAAACAATGGCCGTAAGCCCTAGCTTTGATCACTGACCAAATTTTGGACTCAGGCGCAAGCTCCCGCACACGACTTAAGTTATGCTGAAAGGCCTGTGTATTAATAGATGCCAAAATTGGTCTATGTATCAAGCTGTTAGCCGAAGCACCCATAATTACCCCTCCTTTCATGCTTTAATTGTAATAATGAATAGATTGTACGAATGAACCGCAGTTTTTACATCATTATGGCGGCGCAATTTTTTTCGTCGCTTGCTGATAACGCATTGCTAATTGCAGCAATCGCCCTCTTGGCCCAGCTAAGCGCTCCGGCCTGGATGACTCCTTTACTCAAATTATTCTTCGTATTGTCCTATGTTCTGCTTGCAGCCTTTGTCGGCGCCTTTGCCGATTCGCGTCCCAAGGGTAATGTCATGTTCATTACCAATACGATTAAGTTCGTGGGATGCGTCGCAATGTTGTTTGGCAGTCATCCTTTACTGTCTTATGCTATTGTTGGCCTCGGTGCTGCAGCATACTCCCCAGCCAAATATGGCATCCTCACAGAATTACTCCCGCCTGAAAAATTGGTTGCCGCCAACGGTTGGATTGAAGGCCTTACCGTCGGATCCATTATTTTAGGAACTGTTTTAGGTGGTGTACTGATTAGCAATACCGTCTCTCAAGGTCTTCTGTCCTTTGATGTGCCAACACTCGATACGGGCATTGATACACCTGCAGAGTCTGCCATTATGATCATCATGATGATTTATGTTATCGCAGCATTCATTAATCTGAAAATTCCAGATACAGGCGCACGCTATGTTTCCCAAAAAACCAATCCGATTGCATTAATTCAAGATTTCGCGATCTGCTTTAAAACACTTTGGGATGATCGCTTGGGGCAAATCTCCTTAGCGGTGACCACCTTATTTTGGGGTGCTGGTGCGACCTTGCAGTTTATTGTGATTAAGTGGGCGCAAGTAGCCCTTCACATGACCCTCTCTCAAGGAGCTATCCTGCAAGCCATCTCTGCTGTTGGTGTAGCGGGTGGTGCCGTATGGGCTGCTTGGCGGGTACCGCTACGCAATTCTCTTAATGTATTGCCATACGGTATTACCATGGGTCTCGTTGTTTGCGTCATGGCTATCTATAACTCTGATATGTTGCCCAAGACACCACTACTGACCCTAGGTCAATTTCAGGTAACGCTCAATCTATTGCCAGCCTATATTTTATTAATTTTGGTTGGGTGGTTAGCGGGTTATTTTGTAGTGCCTATGAACGCACTGCTTCAGCACCGTGGTCACGTATTGATGTCCGCTGGGCACTCAATTGCTGTTCAAAACTTCAATGAGAATATTTCGGTTTTAG
>CALQED020000158.1 GCA_943329505.2 Polynucleobacter meluiroseus
GTCGCCTAGTCAATGACAATGGCTTCAGTCTCGAACAACTGAGCCTGACGCCACAAAATTAAACTGAGAACAAAAATTTAATAAAGGTAATACCGATAAGTAAGCCTGAAAATGCAATGATCCCAAACAGATACATTTTTCCGGTTTTATTTTTTAAGGTTGTTGCACTGTTATCTCTCATGATTCCACTTCCCTTCAGTAGTTAAAGCTGATTAAAAACTGCTGCCAAATGACTACCTCTACTGCACCTTCTTTTTAGACTTTTGCAAAACCCAATAAATGGGCGGTATCTTTTAAGAAAATCTTGAAGTGCGCCATAGGGTCACGGCGAACAAGTTTCTTATTCATATACGACTCAAATGTTAGGCGCTGGACGTCTTTATCTTCACACATTTTGACAAAGCGCTCACGACGTTTATCGTTGTTGTACCAAAAACGCTGCATGATTCCGAGCACCAAAAATACAGTGCCATGTTCTTTCATAAAGCGTTTACGGGCTTGTGCTAAGGCCTTGCCGTTACCCGTAACAAGCAGCTCTTCTACCGCTTCTGCAGCAACACGACCGCCATACATGCCGTAATAGATCCCTTCGCCAGAAGCGGGAGCTACCACGCCAGCAGCATCGCCAGCCAAGACAACATCTCTGCCGTTATCCCATTTCTTGAGTGGCTTCATTGGCAAAGGTGCGCCTTCATGCCTGAGCATTTCTGCACCCTCTAATCCAGTTTGTTTCTTCAGGGCACCCACTGCACTTCTTAATGAAAAGCCTTTATCTGCAGTGCCCGTTCCAATACTCATGGTTTTGCCATGGGGGAAGATCCAGCCATAAAAGTCTGGAGATAAAGCGCCTTGATAAAAAACATCGCAGCGAGAACCATCGAAGTCAGCTGGTGGATTTTCAGGAACTTTGACGATCTCGTGATAGGCAAAGACATATTCCACATCTTTAGCACCTGGAATAGCCTGGCGTCCAACACCAGATTTAGCCCCATCCGCACCAATCACTGCCCTAGCACGAACGGACATGGTTTCATCAGGTGCACCATGCTTGCCACGCACAACATAGTGAATGACTGAGACGCCATCTTGATCTCTAGTAATTTTCTCAAAGATGCCAGTTCTTCTCTCGGCGCCATCATTGGCGGCACGAACACGCAAAAATTCATCAAACTTATCGCGATCGACCATCCCTACAAAGCCGCCCTCAATATGCATATCTACTGCCTTATCTGACGGCGCAATCATTCTGGCGCAATTGGCCTTGGCTACTAGGAGCTCGTCAGGAATCTCAAAATCCTTAATGAGGCGTGGAGGGATTGCGCCACCGCAAGGCTTAATTCGGCCCATACGGTCTAAGAGGAGTACTTTTCGACCTTTCTTGGCAAGATCACTTGCAGCAGTAGCTCCAGTAGGACCACCACCAACAACTACAACATCAAAAGTTTCTAGGGCACTCATGTTCATCTCCATCATACTCAGTTAATTGATTCAGTTAATTGATTGATTTACTACACACCCACTAAATGACTCGACATATTGTTTGTTTGTTTTTGCGAACGGGTCTGATAAGACAAGTACGCAGCCACAACAAATAAAACACCTTCTAAGAAAAAAACAAAAGCATATGCAGAAGCGGGATCACCTAAAACAATTCTGGCGATATCACTCAAACCTGTTCCAAAAATTCCACCTAAACCAAAAGCCATCGCTTGCGATGCCCCCCAAATCCCCATACGAACACCCTCACGCCGCGCACTACCAACGCTAGCAAATTGCATCATCGATCCGATAGCAGCAATCGAAAATGCGCCATTAAAGATACCCAATAAGAAAACGGCTACCTGGAAGAAAATGACGTTGTTAATCGGACCCGATAAAACCAGCCCAAGCATCGCCAGGGCTGAAGCAAGACAGCCGCCAATGGTCCAAGTACTCAATGACGTTAAAGTCTGAGATTTAGCCTTGCTCGTAATAAAGGCTAAAAAGAGCATTCCAATGAGTACGCCACCATTTTGCAAGCCAGATAATGTCGTTGTCTCTGCGGGTGAGAACCCAAAGGCAACGGCTGCAAAAGGTTCTAAGATCAAATCTTGCGAGCTATAAGCCAACATGGATACAAAGACAAACCAGGTAAACGAACGTACCCGACTTTCTTTCCAGACCTCAGCAAAGGCCTCACGAAAACTGGCTTTGCTTGGACTTTCTGACTCCGCTGCGTCTACGTTAGGCGTTAACCCAGTTTTAGCAACAGGTGACTCCATGCCCCAGATCGCCAAGAATGTCACTATCACCGCAATCACAGAGACGGTCGATGACACCATAAGCAGACGCTCAAATGAAAATGGTGTGAGGAACTTTCCACTCACGCTGGCTGTAAAAGCAAAACCAAAAATCATCATCAACCAAACGCAAGTAGCAGCTGCGGCCTTCTTTTTAGGCTCTACTCGTTTTGCTAGAAGTACTAGCAATGCAGTACCACTCGAACTCACCCCAATACCGATCATTAAAAAGGCAAGGGTTGCCAATGCAATGCCCAAAACAATAGAGTGATTCAGAAGAATGGTTGAGGTAGCAGCCAATACACCGCCGCTAGCCAATACTAATATTCCCCCGCGAATCCATGGGCTTGCTCTACGAGTTTGATCTGAACCAAAACCCATTCGTGGACGTATTAACTGAATAAAATAATGTATTGCCACCAATGCGCCAGGCAAAATTGCTGGTAGAGCCAGCTCAACGACCATCACGCGATTTAAGAGCGAAGTAGTTAACACCACAATCGACCCCAAAGATGCCTGGACTAAACCTAGTCTGGCGATTTGCGGCCAAGTGAGATAGGTAGGTTCAGAGGTGCTCATAGCTTAATTAATTTACCGAGAAACGTCCTGCCACTGCAAATGCACTCACCATCATTCCTGCAACAAATAATGGCACCCCAAAGCCACTTAAGAACAATGCGCGCTTAACTGGATCCTGTAAAAAATAATGCATCATTTTGATTTGACCGGCGATGAGTAGCAGGATCACGAATGCCTGCCAATAAGTACCCCAGACCATTAAGAGTCCGACAACACCAAACTGTGGCGCTAACATCATCAAGCATGCATTCTCGGCTGCACCTGCGATACCCAGTTGGACTGGCAAAGAGAGTACGCCCATTTGGCGGTCACCTTCAATTGCCTTGAAATCATTCAATGTCATGATGCCGTGTGCGCCAATACTATAAAGAATAGCTAGAAGGATGGAAGGTGTGGAAGGTAGCAAGTCGCCCATCATCACTGCTGAGCCTGTAAACCAAGCTAATCCTTCATAAGAAATTCCGCAAGCCGCATTACCATACCAACCATTTTGCTTAAAGCGCAATGGCGGCATGCTATAGAGCCAAGCCAGTAATAATCCCAGCAAAGTTGCTGCAAATGCCCAAGGACTAATGATCCAGCCCAATAAGAGCGAGAGGCCAGTCCAAATAAAGGCAACATAAAGTCCCCAAGTACCAGGCATCCGACCCGAAGGAATCGGACGTTGTGGTTCATTAATAGCATCAACTTCACGATCAAACCAATCATTGACTGCCTGACTTGCAGCACACACCATAGGGCCTGCAAGAATCACGCCAGCAACTAATAAATGCCAGCGCCCCTCAAAAGATACGCCAGTCGCAATCACTCCGCAGGCAAAAGCCCACATGGGAGGAAACCAAGTAATGGGCTTGAGTAATTCTAGAATGGCGGATGGCGCGGGGAAACGGCGCACTGTGAGTGTATTTATGATCGCATACCCCACTTCCAAAGGCGCTCACTTGAAAAAGGCACTACCATCAAAATATGCTCTAAGACTGCTAGCGACAAAATCGCCCCCGTCAATGACATTGAAGCAACCTGAAAGTCACTTGAACTAGGATGAACTGCAGATTGCCATAAAGGAATTGCGCAGAGAACGCCACCAATGACAGATAGCGGGAGTAAAGGATTCATTGGCTTGCAAGTGAAATAGGTAAATATGTACTTGAGATGATTTGGCAGGAAACGTTCATTGAGATTTAAAACGCCCAAGAAGACGTTAAGCTTAGCGCTCTGACGCATTAACCAGAGAATGATAAAAGTCCAAAAGCCCGTTTGATTCGAGCCACCCCAAGTCATGAGCGTCACAGCCAACGCCAACACAACCAAAGCAATCTCATGATGCTGGATCGTCTGGAATGCAAAGTACATCTTCTGCAAGCCCCGACAATCTTCTGGGCACGGCTCTCGACGAGGGCCA
>CALQED020000159.1 GCA_943329505.2 Polynucleobacter meluiroseus
ACCCTTTCGGGGTGAACAGATTGGGCGTACACCACAAGATGCGGTAGCCGACATGTTTCAAGTGATCGAAAATCTTCAATTAACAGATTCAGGGAGTTTTATGACTTACTCCGGTGAAAAATTATCCTGGTAGAAATCAAAATCCCAAAGCCCCAGCTTAAGTTTGAGTTTTAGGCGCTTTCTTGCGACAGGCGTCGGAGCAGTATTTCAAAGATTCCCAATTTTTGGCCCACGACTTTCGCCAAGTCATTTCTTTTTTGCACACAGTACAAATCTTACTGGGTAGATAACTCTTATTTCCTTTGAACGCTGTATTCACATTCATTCCTAGAGATCGTCTAAATGATTCAATAGATGTTTTGCATGCTTCACAATGGCCTGCTGATCCTCATCACTAATGCGCTTGAGATTGGCCGTCATTAACCTAGTGCGTGGACTTGCCTCAAATTGGATACGATGTTTTATTAAGAAGTTCCAATATAAAGTAGTAATAGGACAAGCGGTCTCACCAAAACGAAGCTCTGGTTTGTACTGACAGGAGTTACAGTAGTTACTCATACGCTTGATATAGGCTCCACTAGCAATATAAGGCTTACTCGTAAAGCGGCCACCATTGGCAAACAATGCCATACCCGCTGTATTCGGAAGCTCCACCCATTCAATGGCATCAACATAAATGGCCAGATACCAATCGCATACTGCAGAGGGCAGTATTTCAGCAAGGAGAGCAAAGTTTCCAGTCACCATCAGACGCTGAATATGATGAGCATAGCCATACTTTAAGGTCTGACCTATGGCATCTTTCATGCAAGCCATATTGGTTTTACCGCTCCAATACCAGCTTGGGAGATCTCTTTGATGCTGGTAGTAGTTATCTTGCGCCATCCCTGGCATATCTAAGTAATACATCCCTCTCACAAATTCTCGCCAACCTAAAATCTGACGAATAAAGCCCTCCACCGTAGATAAATCTAGGTCATATTTTTTCCAAGCATTAATTACTGCAGTAATTACTTCTCGAGGATTAAGCAGCTTGAGATTTAGAGAGCTCGAAAGCATGGAATGCCAACCATAGGGAGTATCTGTCCACATCGCATCCTGATAGATACCAAAGTTTCGTAAACGATACTCGACAAAATAGTGCAAAGCCTCTAAAGCTTGCTCACGAGTTACCGGCCAATGAAATACTTCTAAGGATCCAGGATGTTTTGAATAGTTTTTCTTAACAAAATGAATCACCTCTTGGGTAATAGCATCTGGCTCAAAGAAGACGGGCTCTTCAATCATGCCAGGACCTTTTTTGGGATAAGGCTTGCGGTTATCTTGATCAAAGTTCCACTGGCCGCCCTCTGGATTACCGTTTGCATCTACCAAAATATGGTGTGTCTTACGCATCAAACGATAAAAATACTCGAGTCTTAATTCCTTTTTGCCATCAACCCACTCATTAAATACTTGATGGGAGCAAAAGAAATGGTCATCCTCACGCATGTCTAAGTGCAGCTCAAGCTCATTAGCCAATTCCTCAATCTGCTGTTTTAAACGCCACTCTCCTGGCTCAATACAAATTAAATGGGTAATGTTTTCTTGTTTTATTTTTTCTTTTACAGCATCAACAATCGACAAAGGAGAATTTTGGATATAAATCAGTGGATAGTTCAGGCTTTTTAAATTCTGAGCAAAGTGCCTCATAGCCGATAAAAATAAAGCAATTTTGGCTTGATGCGACCAAACATACTGAGCTTCTGAAATAGACTCAACCATCAAAACCTGATCAGTCGAAAAATCAAAATTCTTAAGTGCTGCGCTATTTAAGTCAAGCTGATCACCTAGAATCAGAACTAGTCTCTTGATAGAATTCATTTATTTTTATATTGGGTTGGACAATACGCACGATCTACTAACTTGCTGCGCAGAGCGATATGCTTTGTTGCTCTTCCAGTAACACGTTTACGCCATAGCTCAAATGAACCCCTCTTGAGTTCAAGTCGCATTAATTGAATCACCTGAGATTCGGATAGTCCAAATGATTTCTCAATCGCATCAAATGGGGTTCGGTCCTCCCATGCCATCTCAATCAGGCGCGATATATCAGATGCGGAGAGTGTTTTTAGAGAGAATTTTGCCACTCTGCAATTTTAAGACTTATTGAATAAACTGGTATGACACCTTAGGAAATATTTGATAACAATGATTGGAAAAATTCGCCAGAAACTGATTGCTTTAGAGCCTATGCCCAAATTAAAGGCTGAGGAAATTGTCTGCCCGATTTGTAAGCGCTGTATTCCAGAATCCCAAAAAGATGCGCATCATCTTGTGCCTAAATCTAAGGGCGGCAAAACAACAGAATATCTCCACCGTATTTGCCATCGCCAAATCCATGCCCTATTTACAGAGACTGAGCTGGCTAACCATCTAAACACGGCAGCGGCACTGCAAGAGCATCCAGAAATGCAGCGTTTTATTCGTTGGGTTCAATCCAAGCCAGATCATTTTTTTGAAAAAACCCGTAAGAGTGGGCGCATCAAAGAGTCAGCTTGAGATAAGCCCTAAGAACATTTGGCGTAGACTTGTAATAGATAAAATATCAACGTGATTCAAATTCGAGACCGGTTGAGGAAAATAGTATGGCTCAAGCAAATAAAAAAGTAGCTCTCGTTACTGGTGCAGGCGCAGGAATTGGTAAAGCAGCTGCTAAAGCCCTATTGCAGGGTGGCTATCAGGTGCTACTTACTGGACGTAAGCTAGATAAACTCCAAAAGGCGATTGACGATATCGGCGGCAATACAGAAAACTGCTTGGCGGTTGCATGCGATGTTGGCATTCCTGGCCAAGTGAAACAACTATTTACCGCACTCAAAGATCGATTTCATCGCATTGACGTACTTTTTAATAATGCTGGTATGGGTGCCCCTGCCATTCCCATGGAAGATCTCACTTATGAACAATGGATGAATGTAGTTAATACGAACCTCTGTGGCGCATTTCTGTGCTCTCAAGAAGCCATTCGCATGATGAAGGCTCAATCACCACAAGGTGGCCGCATTATTAATAATGGCTCGATCTCAGCGCATACACCCAGACCAATGTCGTCTCCCTATACCAGCACTAAGCACGCCATTACCGGTTTGACAAAAACAATTGCACTCGATGGTAGGCCGTTCAATATCGCCTGTGGGCAAATTGATATTGGCAATGCTGCAACAGAAATGACTGAACGCATGGCCGCTGGCATTATCCAGGCAGACCATTCTATTCAGGTAGAGCCGCGCATGGACGTAGATCATGTTGGTCAAGCGGTATTACATATGGCCCAATTACCACTTGAAAGCAATATCCTCAATATGACCATTATGGCAACGAATATGCCTTTTGTTGGTCGAGGCTAAATCAGCTCGCTAATCTCGATGAGATTCTGATCTGGATCACGCACATAAATAGAGTTAATCTTTGATGTTGCGCCTGTTCGCACTACTGGCCCTTCAATGACTGGCCATTTTTCTTTTTCCAAATGTGCAATCACCTCTAACAAAGGGCGATCTGCAATAAAACAAAGGTCTAATGACCCAGGCATGGGAATTTGGGCCTTTGGCTCAAATTCTTTACCCTGAATATGAAGATTGATTTTTTGCTTACCAAATAGAAATGCTTTGCGCTCAACTGGAGGGGTTCCTCCGATAAAAGACTCGAGTTTCATCCCTAAAATGCGGGTGTAAAAATCAATGCAGGCGGCTTCTTTTGCCGTGGTGAGCACGAGATGATCCAAATGATCAATCATATTAATATCACCTGAGTTCATTAATAAAAGATGGCGCTGGATGCAAGTCATAAGAGCGGCCTGCTTTAACAACCTGTCCAGGAATGGTATGACCAACAATCATCGCTAGCTGCTGAGCTAAGCCCAATACCTTAGAAAGATCTATACCGGTGTCATAGCCCATCGCATCGAGCATATGAATCGCATCTTCACTAGAAATATTTCCACTAGCACCAGGTGCATAAGGACAACCCCCTAGGCCTCCAAGCGATCCATCAAACCGCACTACCCCCGCTTGAACCGCTGCAAGAACGTTTGCTAGACCCATGCCTCTAGTATTATGAAAATGGAAAGTGAATTGCAGATCAGGAAACATTCTTTGCATTGATTGAGCCATCTGCGCGACTTGAGCTGGATGAGCCATGCCAGTGGTATCGCAAATTGTTAATCCACGAAC
>CALQED020000160.1 GCA_943329505.2 Polynucleobacter meluiroseus
AAAATAGGGCGATCACCGGGTTTGTTTTTTGCATTTGGGAAGTACTCGCGTCTCCACCATATTTCAATAAGGTAGTAGAAAACAGGACCCCAGCCGCTGCGATAGAGGCGCTCTAGAGCCTTACGCATTGGGCTTAAGGCGTCATATTCCGCTTTTGATAGAGGCGCCCAAACACAGTCAAACCCTTTTAAATTGGTTTGGCCGTGATGAACTACGTTGTGACCAACATCCCACAAGCTATATGGAGTGAGCGATGGTAAGAAGGCAATACGACCAAGCACTTTATTCAGTTCACGATTAGGGGTGTAGCTCTGATGACAGGCATCATGACCCAAAATAAAAATACGACCTGTTACAAAGCCGGCAATCAGTCCAAAGATGACTTTAAGCAGAATACTTTCAACAAAGACGGTTCCGGCGATTAAACCAAGCCATAAAAAGGCATCGATTAGCAGCAGCAGGATTGCCCGTCCTGTTTGACCTTGAGCCATTGGAATTAACCAACCGCGAATAATTTTGCGGTGGGGTAATGGCGCCTCAGGAGGCAAAGGATTAGTTAGGGAGGGCTCTGAAAGGGCTGAATTTAAATGGGTAGACACGATAAGAATCAATAAGTTAGATGCAAATGATAGCGGTTTTCGCGATTCTGCGCATGATGTAGGTCAAAAGCCCCTCCTGTTTTGGTGCGCCCGGCAGGAATCGAACCTGCGACCCTTGGCTTCGGAGGCCAATACTCTATCCACTGAGCTACGGGCGCTAGGGAAAACTGGTTGCCACGATATTGTAAGTGCCTATGCCCCTACTCTCTAGCTATAATCACCGCAAAACAACCCTAAACCGCGTAAAACGATAAATTCTTATGAGCAACGAGCACGGAAATCTGATTAAGACCCCAAAACAACTCATCACTATGGTGTTTGTAAGCTTTTTTGTGCCCTTGATTATTATTTTGTTATTGATGGTGTTTGTGAATAATGGCAAGCGCGGAGACTCTTCAGCCATGACAGATGAGCTCATCAAGCCCGTTGCCCAGTTGAATTTTAAGGACGCAAGTGCTCCACGTGTAATGCAAACAGGCGAACAGGTTTACAAAGCGGTTTGCTCTTCTTGCCATGCTTCTGGTGCGGCCGGTGCGCCGAAGTTTGGCGATGCAGGTGCTTGGGCATCACGTCTAGGTAAGGGCTACGATGGCCTATTAACTTCAGTATTAAAAGGCAAAGGTGCAATGCCTGCGCGTGGGGGTGCCAATCCTACCGATGTCAGTGATTACGAGTTGGGTCGAGCAGTAGTGTATTTGGCTAACTCTGCTGGTGGCAAGTTGCCAGAACCTAAGGAACCAGCGGCGCCCGCAGCAAAATAATTTTGACTGCTGTCATTTAAAAGCTGGCTATATGCCAGCTTTTTTATTCGCCACGCTTGTTAGTTTTTGCTTCTAATGCTATTTGATAGGCATCCTTCTTTGCCAAGCCCAATGCTTGTGATAGCACCGCAGCAATTTCTTTGCTGCCCAGATAGGGGTCCATTGCATTTGCCCAGCGTATCAGTGAAGCATGCTCAGGAGGCTCGTCGCTATTGGCTTGACGGCCAGCGACCAGGATGATGAACTCACCTTTTAGGCTCTCAGCATGCTCAACAAAAGATGAAATTTCTTGCGCTTGAATGGAAACTAGTTGTTCAAATTTTTTAGTGAGCTCGCGGCAAATAAAAACCGGTCGCTCTTTCTCTAATGCATTGGCAAGCAATAGTAGCGTTTCACGAATGTGATGCGGCGACTCAAAAAAGATGCTCGTTTTTTTGCTGTTACAAATATCTTCCAAAAGCGCTTCGCGTTCTTTAGTTTTGTGCGGCCAAAACCCCAAGAATTGAAATTGCCCATCAGAGTGGAGCATGACCGATCCAGAGGCGGAGATTGCACAAGATACGGCACTCGCCCCTGGAATGGGGATGACCCGAAAGCCCGCCTTTTGGACTTCATCTACAAGACGAGCGCCGGGGTCTGAAACACCCGGGGTACCTGCATCGGAAATATAGGCCCAGCGCTCATGATTTCCCAAGCGTTGAATAACGGTTTGTGCGCCACCAAGTTCGTTGTGTGCATGCAAAGCTAAACACTTTTTATGAATGCCAAATTGCTGCAGCAGTGCGGCGCTATGCCGGGTATCTTCACAGGCGATGCCATCCATCGCATTTAAGACATGTAGCGCGCGTAAGGTGATGTCGCCTAAATTACCAATTGGTGTGGCAACCATATACAAGGCACCAGCAGGCAGATCTTGTTGCTTTAAAAAATCTAATGAGCCTAATTCCATGGGGGTATTGTCTGCTGAAGGTTAATCAATAAGCAAGAGAATACGTTGCTTTTGGGTTAAGCTGATTACATCAGAATTTAGGCCTACTTTGGCGCATAATATTGCTATGGATAAAGACACGATTGAACGATTGCGTAAACGCGCATCCCAACATTTTTTAGACAGCATTGCGGTAAAGCAAGAGGCCGAAAAAATACTTCCTGAGTTTGTGGCCCGCGGTGTTGTAGCAATGACGGATTGCTTGAAATCCGGCGGTAAAGTCATGGCTTGCGGTAATGGCGGTTCTGCAGCGGATGCACAACATTTTGCCGCAGAGCTGATTGGTCGTTTTGAGCGAGAAAGACAAGAATTAGCAGCGATTGCCTTGACGACGGATAGCTCGATCTTGACAGCTATAGGTAATGATTACAGCTATGACGAAGTCTTTAGTAAGCAAGTGCGAGGCCTTGGTAAAAAAGGCGATATCCTTTTAGGAATTTCTACGTCCGGCAATTCGAAGAATGTGATTAAAGCAATTGAAGCCGCAAAAAAAATAGGCATCAAAATTATTGCCCTCACTGGTAATGGCGGTGGAAAGATTGCCAGTCTTTTGGATCAAGATGATATTCATTTGTGCGCACCATCTACTCGAACTGCACGCATTCAGGAAACCCATTTAGTTTTGCTCCACGGTTTATGTGACGGCGTTGATCACGTATTGCTCGATTAATTTTTTATATCAACAGTAAAGATACGTATATGCAAACCCAATCTTTCAGCAAATTAATAATGGTTTTTATGGTTGCGACGCAATTGTCAGCTTGCGGGATTTTCGCTGTTGGTGGGGTTGTAGCTGGTGCAAGCATCATGGCAGATAGGCGTACGCCAGGCGTGCAAGCAATTGATAAAGGCATTGAGCTAGAGGCTAACGCCGCGCTCTCGAAAAAATTTGGTGATAACGCACACATCAATGTAAGTTCCTTTAATCAAAAAGTATTGCTCACCGGTGAAGTAAAAGACAGTAATGTTAAAACCGAAGCCGGTGATTATGTAAAGGCCATGAAGAATGCACGTAGTGTGTTTAATGAATTAATGATTGGTCCCAACAGTTCATACACTGCTCGTGCTAATGATGCTTACTTAGAATCTAAGATCAAAACACAAATGATTTTCACGGAAAAATTACCATCGAATTCAATGTCGATTATTGCTGAGGGTTCAAGCATTTACTTGATGGGTATTTTGACGCAAAATGAAGCAGACCTTGCAAAGAAAATTGCAAGCAATACGAATGGCGTAAAAGATGTTTATGTTTACTTTGATGTCATTTCAGAAACAGAAAAAACGCGCTTAGAAAAGCAAGGCAAAGCTGAGCAAACACAACCAAGCTCGCCTCCAAAATAGCAATAATTTTTTTGTAGATTATTGATGTATCTAACGCAAGCGCTTATAAAAAAAGTTTTTATATTTTCAGCGCTCGTTGGTTTTGCACCCTACGTGCAGGCAAATAGCGAAGATCAAAAAGCGTTTGCAGTTGCCAAACAAAATGCTTGTTTAGGGTGTCACGCTTTTAATAAAAAAATTGTTGGACCAGGCTTTCAGGCGATTGCACAAAAATATAAAAATGATCCAAACGCATACACTTTTTTGAAAAATAAAATTGCTAAGGGCGGTGCAGGCTCATGGGGTGTTGTACCCATGCCCGCAAATGCAAAGTTGAGTGATGCGGATTTGTCTTTGTTAGCGAGCTGGATATTGCGCGGCGCACCGCATCAAAACTAATATAGAAAAATAGTCACACATATTAATGTATGTGACCAGATCTTCCAAAGAGCCAGCACCAAGCTTGATTAGCAAACTTCATTTTTTCTTTTAGTGCGTAATCAAGACCTGCCCATT
>CALQED020000161.1 GCA_943329505.2 Polynucleobacter meluiroseus
CGCTACCTTTTACACGGCAAGCTTTACATGCTTTTGCTTTAAGTCTGCAGCATCCAGTAACTGAGGAAATCATTAACTGGTTTCGCTTGCCACCAGCCGACTTACTAGAATTACTGCCACAGTTAGGAATGCCTGAATCTGTTTTACCTCAAGAGGCTACAGTTTTGGCATCTATTCACAATGAGCGAACTCATGACTAGAGAGGGTCTAGGTCTTTTTATCCCAAAGTGGGATGCGCCCTCTACTATTCAGTCTTTAGTTAGCACTCGTCATGGCGGGGTTAGTCAGGCTCCTTATGCATCAATGAACTTGGCAGATCATGTTGGCGATATACCAGCGAATGTCATTGCAAATAGGGCGCTATTAAGAAAGCATTTACCAGAAGAGCCTATCTGGTTGAATCAAGTTCATGGTACTTTGGTTAGCACGCCGAATGCTCGGCTCTCACAGGCAGATGCGATTGTGAGCAATATTCCAAACGAGGTCTTGGCTATCATGACGGCTGATTGTCTGCCCGTATTATTTGCAAATGCAACTGGCACTGTTATTGGTGCTGCGCATGCTGGTTGGCGTGGTTTATCAGCTGGCGTTCTTGAAAATACGGTAAAGGCTATGCGCGAACTGGAGACCAGTTCAGTAGATCAGGATATTCACGTTTGGATGGGCCCTGCTATTGGACCTCAGGCATTTGAAGTGGGCCAGGATGTGGTCGAGGCTTTTGCTGATGCTGATGTTTTTTATCCGCAAGAGGCCTTTTCTCCAATTACGCACCAGCCTGGAAAATATTTGGCTAATATTTATTTATTGGCGCGAAGCAGATTAGAGGCGGTAGGTATTCAGCACATTGATGGAGGCGAATTTTGTACGGTGACTCAAGCCGAACAATTTTTCTCCTATCGCCGAGATGGGGTTACGGGTAGATTTGCGAGCCTCATTTGGATTGATGACACCAAATAATTGCTGTATGAAATAGTCTGTAATCTGAGGGTTATTACTATATTAGCCATTCAGCTAGGGTTATTGCGTATAACTCTATAGGTCTTATGGATGGAGAATGAACACACTTATATAAAGAGAACACTATGTTTGCAGGTATGAATACTGGTGCTACACCATCTTTGGCGCCGCACCATATGGCACTTATTCCACAAGAGCGCTTAGTTGAAATTCAAAAAGAATATTTCACAGAGCTAGCCCATCTTGCTACAAATCCGGAAGCGATTGAGGTTAAAGATCGTCGTTTTTCTGGTAAAGCATGGCATTCTTCTTGGAGCAAAGTAATTGCTGCAACCTACTTACTCAATGCCAAACATTTGATGTCTTTGGCTAAAGCAGTAGACACTGATGAAAAAACTCGTCAAAAGATATTATTCACGACAGAGCAAATGATTGATGCTTTGTCGCCTGCCAATTTCATTGCAACCAATCCCGAAGTTCTTGAAAATATTATTAGCACTCAAGGAGAGTCGCTTCAAAAAGGGATTGTGAATTTACTTGGCGATATGAAGAAAGGCAAAGTATCGATTACCGATGAGAGTGCTTTTGAGGTTGGTAAAAATATCGCTACCACGGAAGGTCATGTGGTATTTCGCAATGAACTTTTCGAGCTCATTCAATATACGCCGTTAACTGAAACAGTTTTTGAGCGCCCTTACTTAATGGTGCCCCCGTGCATCAATAAGTATTACATCTTAGATTTACAGCCTGATAATTCTGTGGTGCGCCATATGGTTGCCCAAGGACATACCGTCTTCCTGGTGTCCTGGAAAAATCCAGATGCTTCCATGGCAGAGGTGAGCTGGGATGATTACGTTGGCAAGGGTGTTATTAAAGCCATTGAAGTGGTTCAAGATATTAGCCAATCCAAGCAGATCAATATTCTTGGCTTTTGTGTTGGTGGCACCCTAACCACCTCTGCGCTTGCTGCGTTGGCTGCTCGCAATGAGCATCCTGCTGCTAGCCTTACTTTATTTACAACCTTGCTGGACTTTACGAATACCGGCATCTTAGATGTCTTTATTGATGAAGGTATGGTTGAGCTTCGCGAGAAAACCATTGGCGGCAAGGGCAGTAAAGGCGGTAAATACGGCATGATGTCAGGCCTAGATTTGGGTAATACTTTTTCATTCTTGCGTCCGAATGATTTGGTTTGGAATTATGTAGTTGAGAACTACCTCAAAGGAAATTCTCCGCCTCCATTTGATCTGTTGTATTGGAATGGCGATTCTACGAACCTACCGGGCAATATGTATTGCTGGTACTTACGTCATACCTACTTACAAAATGATTTGGTTAAACCTGACAAGCTCAAGATTTGCGGCGAGAAGATTGACTTGGGCAAGATCAAATGCCCGGCATACATCTATGCTTCGCAAGAAGATCATATTGTTCCTTGGCAGTCTGCCTATGAGTCAACTCATATCCTGAAAGGAAAAAATCGCTTTGTCTTGGGCGCCTCTGGGCACATTGCAGGCGTAATTAATCCACCCGCTAAAAATAAACGCTATTACTTTGAGAACAATAAGCTTGCACCTACTGCCCAAGAATGGTTAGAAGCTGCCAAACAAATTCCTGGAAGTTGGTGGCCTAATTACACCAAATGGCTTGAGGCATTTGGTGGAGAGCAAAAGCCCGCTAGCAAAACATTTGGCAATACGAAATATAAAAAAATGGAAGCTGCACCAGGTGTGTATGTAAAAGAAAAAGCAGCTTAACGATATTCATAATGAACGAAGGTATTTTTACAAGGGGAATGGCATGTCTCAAAAAGTCGCATATGTAACTGGTGGTATGGGTGGTATTGGTACCGCTATTTGTCAACGCTTGGCAAAAGATGGATTTAAGGTCATTGCAGGCTGCGGCCCAAACTCGCCACGCAAAGACCGATGGATTGGGGAGCAAAAAGCTCTTGGCTATGAATTCATTGCCTCAGAAGGCAACGTTTCTGACTGGGAAAGTACTGTCCTTGCCTTTGAAAAGGTCAAAGCAGAAGTTGGCCGCGTAGATGTTTTAGTCAATAACGCTGGTATTACGCGCGATAGTGTTTTCCGCAAGATGACTCCCGAGGCATGGAAAGCTGTAATCGATACGAATTTGAACTCCTTGTTTAATGTGACCAAGCAAGTGATTGATGGCATGGTTGAAAACAACTGGGGACGGGTTATTAACATTTCCTCCGTGAATGGCCAAAAAGGTCAATTTGGCCAATGTAACTATTCAACTGCAAAAGCGGGTCTTCATGGTTTCACGATGGCTTTAGCTCAAGAAGTGGCTACGAAAGGGGTGACTGTCAACACGGTTTCTCCTGGATATATCGGTACTGACATGGTCAAAGCTATTCGGGAGGATGTGCTGGAGAAGATTGTTTCTGGTATTCCGGTGAAACGTTTGGGGACACCAGATGAGATAGCCTCCATTTGCTGCTGGATTGCATCTGAAGACGGTGGTTATGCAACTGGGGCTGATTTCTCCCTCAATGGCGGTATTCATACCGGCTAGTTTGCCCAAAAACAGCATTATTGTGGCGCAACACGACTTGTTTACCTTTTAGTCAAACTAGAGATAAACTATGTCGATGTTGCGTTGCAGTAAACCGTAAGGAAATTAAATGGCTACTCGTACCAAAAGACCTGGTGAAGATCGACTGATTAAGAAGTATCCCAATCGACGTCTCTATGACACCCAGACTAGTACCTATGTCACTTTGGCGGACATTAAGGGATTGGTCATGAGTAGTGAGAACTTCAAAGTAGTCGATGCCAAGACGGATGAAGATCTAACGCGCAATATTTTGTTGCAAATCATCTTAGAAGAAGAGGCTGGTGGCGCACCCGTATTTTCAAGTCAGATGCTTTCTCAAATCATTCGCTTCTATGGAAACTCTATGCAAGGTTTGATGGGGAATTATCTTGAAAAGACGATGCAATCATTTGTTGATATTCACAATAAGCTAGGCGATCAAACAAAAGGTTTGGGCGCAGGGAGTACTCCAGAGGCTTGGTCACAAATGTTGAATCTACAAAATCCCCTCATGCAAAATTTGATGGGTAATTATATGGAGCAAAGTAAAGACTTATTTGTGAAGATGCAAGAGCAGATGCAGGGTTCCCACAATATGTTTGGAAACTTTCCATTTACGCCACAGCCCAATAAAACAGAAAAAGAATAGTTGTGGCTGGAAA
>CALQED020000162.1 GCA_943329505.2 Polynucleobacter meluiroseus
AAATGATAAGCGCGGGATAAAAGAAATGCCCCGCTAGAGCAGGGCATTGTTGGGGTTTGCTTACCTAGGACTGGCGATGCTTGGCCTTACTTAATAAGACCACATGCAATTCTTGGGCCCGAGTTACCCGCTGGCTGTGATTTGTAATCATCAGGGTCACGATGAACAACAACGGATTTTCCTAATATTCCTGCAGGTCCACTGTTTACTGTAAACCCGCTTAACTTTGCTGAATATACTGCATTGCCATTAGCGTCGGATTTAATATTTGGCATATCTCCAGCATGATTTGAACCGCTTCCCGGCATGCCATGTGCTTTTGTATCCGGATTGAAGTGTCCGCCTGCACTGGTAGCATCAGGAGCAGAGCAATCTCCTTTTTCATGAACATGAAATCCTTGCTCAGCATTTGGTTTCAAACCAGAAAAGTTTCCGGTCACCAAAACATCGTGCCCTTGCCATACAAAATTAACCGTGCCTTTTGCATTCGAACCTGAGCGTGACTCTAGAGTCGCAGATGCTTTTTGCCCTGTCCCGTGTTCCATTGATTGACAGGCAACCAATGACATCACTGCAAGAGCGCCCATTGTTAAAGAAATACCTTTAATCATTACCCATCTCCCTTAATTAATCTTGATCTAGTATAGATATTGCCTGATTCCTAGGTGAATGGCCTGCAGAAAAAAGACCTCTTTATGAGTAGTCTTATTAAGTCATTCAATAGCACAAGGGGTAATGGGATGGCTATTTACAAGCCATAGTTTCAGCAGGTCGATATTGGGAGGCTCTTAGCGCCATCGATGCCAATCGAGCACGAAGGTTATTTTTCATAAAATATTCAACCACCGCCGATGGAATGACCGTATCTAACTCAACCAATCCGTCATATTTAAAAATTGTTTTATCTGCATTTGAGATCAGCCTCCAACTACCCTTATATGACTTAGCATCACCGTTAAGTTGCTCAAACGTGACTAGTTCATTAGGAGTCTCGGTATATTCAATGAGAGATTTCATCGAAACATGGAAAAAAAGTACATCCTCCTCAATCACTCTCCGTACACGTACTTTATTCCCAACCTTTGAAATCACTGTTGCCTCGATTATTCCAAGGATATGTTTCGAGCCTTCATAGTCCGTAACGAAGGCAAAGGCAGTACATGAATTAATAGGAACGGCATAGCTGGCATTAATTTGAAATCGGCCATTGGCTGGGGTGACGCTCACCTGTACATTGAAAGGATTTGTATTGTCTTGAGCCTGACTTAAGGGCACGAGCAAAACTAGGATGAGGGGGAAAAGCCATTTCATTGGTGAATTTTAGAATCTTATTGGCCTTGTTGTTTAAAAGGAAGTTTCTTATGCGCCTTGCCTGAACCCATAAGTAAAGTGATTCTGAAGGCGAGTCAATTTATTCTTTGATTACTAGCATCCCACTGTGTGGTTGCCTTTGCTATTTGAGTAACCTTTATTATGGTGCAACTGACTAGAAAAGATTATTGGCCCTTATACATCTATAAAATAAACCCCATTCAGCTCAGCTTAAGCGTATTGCGATCACAACTTAATATAAAGCCTCAACATGCAAGAGATTCATACCCTGATCGACACCCTTCATCTTCTGCCGCATCCGGAGGGTGGTCACTATAGAGAGGTTCATAGATCAAAGACAATAGTGAAGGATTTAAATGGCGCCCTAGATAAAAGCGCCTACACCAGTATTTACTACTTGCTATCAGGCAAAGATTTTTCATCCTGGCATCAAATTACATCCGATGAAACTTGGTACTTCCATATTGGTGGTGATGTGCTGATTTATTTTTTTGATGAAAATCAAGCACTCCAAACCATTCAACTGGGGCTGGTGTCAAAAATATTTCAGACTACTATCCCTGCAAATACATGGTTTGCAGCAAAACCAGTGAGTGAAAATAGCTTCTGCCTAGTCAGCTGTGCAGTAGTGCCTGGATTTGAATTTGGAGATTTTAAAATCGCAAAACGTGATCAGCTATTAAAAGAATTTGGCAGCTCAATCGCAAATATGCAAATGATTGAAGCACTCACACGGGCATAGTCTTTGTTGTTCGAGGCAGCCCAAACTAAACGCCATGGCCTTTGATATAAGTTTCTAAAAACTTAATCTGATTATCTTGGAGCTCAATAATATTTTTTACTAGATCTCCAACCGAAATCACTCCAGCTAATTTAGTTTTGTCTAGTACTGGTAAATGCCTTATATGTTTGTGAACCATGATGGCCATACACTCTTCTAATGAGTTTGAAGGTGTGACGGTAAGAGGCTTCGCTGTCATTATTTTCGAGACAGGGACTTGTTTTGGATTGCTGTGCGGCAGCAACACTTTTATGGCGCAATCCCCCTGCGAAACGATCCCAACCAAATTACCATCATCAACAACTAAAATAGCCCTCACCCGATGATCGCGCATCAGGATCAAGACTTTTTCTACGGTATCAGTCGATCGAACAGAGATAATGGTATTCGCTTTTTGATCTATAACTTGTTTTACAGTTGTCATAAAAATGGTTTTTAGTGCTGCTTTCCTGAAAAATAGAATGAAGTCTTAAATACAGAGTAATTGTTGTTTGGGTAAATAACATTATATTCTGTGATGGCATCCAAACCAAGGCATGCTCATCCGCCAGACCAAACGAAAAACCACCCGAAGGTGGTTTTGGTGTCTCTTAGCTGTCCAAGGCTGAATCTACTGGGGCCGAGGATCTCTAAGTTTTACTTTTTAGATTTATATTTTTGTACAGCCTCTTTTAAGTCAGCATATTCTTCGCAGCCAAAAAAACAAGCCTTATCTAGTCTGGCTAATAATGCCTCAGCTCCTGGTAAGTCATTATTGGTTAACTTTAGCTGACCATAATATTCAAGGGCGCCCCGATGACTTGGATCTATTTTTAAAGCAGCTTGATAGTACTTTTCAGCGCCAACTAAATCGGGCGGCTGTTTCTTGCGAAGACTGTAGCCCATTAAGTTATTCCAATCAGCCGAACTTATTTCATTGGCGGCCTGCAATTGTTGTATCGCTTGATTGTAATTATCAGACCTAATGCTTGCCCGTGCCTGAGTTAACCAAGCTGGATCTTGCTTGGCGGGTGCAGTATCTGCGGCTTGAGAAAGGCCAGCCACCGAAAAGAGCAATAGAGCTACTAGGAGTATTTTTTTCATTTGTATATCTGTGTCTGTAATTGAGAATTCTTTCTTTATAACCCGATTACTTAACTTCTGCTTAAGTAGAGATCTAATGAAAAACCACCCGAAGGTGGCTTTACTATTATTTTTCTAGATACTTGCAGGCCCATTAAATTGCTTTTGGCAAAATATTCCACTGAAGTCGTAATTCTTCCAAAGGCGTATTGGCATATTGAAAAAAATCTATCCCCTCAATGAGTTCTACAGAACAAGCGCGCCCCCTTCTAAAAGCATCAACTAGCCTCTCTGCACCATTGGGCACATCCAATTCGTGGCCTAAATGGGGCTTATCTCCAACAATACTTTGCAAAAGGCCGCCCTGAAAAATACTGAGCACTCCCATAAAGTTCATCGTTGGTGCAATTGATTTGGTCGCAAACGCACTAAATGCAGCGGTTTCCATTTCACCAATCCCATCAGAGTCATAGTCCGCCAGCACATGAATCCAATCATGATGTGCAACGGACTTATTAACGCCACCTTTAGATCCGGGAAATTGAAATCCTCGTTTCTTATAAAAAGTCCATAAATGCTTGCCAAAACTATCTGGATGTCCTTGAGCCAAGGCTTCCCAGCGAGCCAATTCAGACTCGTCTTCACTCATTGTCAGCATATAGGCTGGCAGGCCATAGTTTTTCACTAGCTGATGAAAGTTGGGTAAATCTTTGTCCTTGACCGAAAAATAATTGTTTCGGTAGAAATCGCTTTGTGCGACAGCTAAAGCTTGTTTTGAAAGATCTCGCACCAAATTCACTCGATGATTGTGTATGCCCAATGCTGTAGCCCAAGCCTCAATAGATCTTGAAACTGACATTGGAATTTCATGACACAACAATTCAACCGCTAACATCAAATCAATTAACTCAACCCGCTTATCTTGATCATGAAA
>CALQED020000163.1 GCA_943329505.2 Polynucleobacter meluiroseus
CTAAACCAAAATCTGAACCACCTATTCACCACTGAGCACTACTGAGAGTATTCACAGCGAGCGAAGAAATTTTTCATCTTCTCGGGTTAGCAACCCATTAGCTCTGGCCGATTCAATTAAATCTGGCCTGAGCTTGAACGTCAGCTCTAAAGATTTCTGCCGACGCCAATCCGCTATTTTAGCGTGATGTCCGCCTAAAAGCACGTCTGGAACCGATAAATTTTCATAAACCTCGGGTCTGGTGAAGTGTGGATAGTCCAAAAGACCATTCATAAAGCTATCCTGAGCAGCAGATTCACCATCTCCCAGGGCCCCTGGAATCAGCCGAATGACTGCATCCATCATGGCCATAGCCGGAATTTCACCCCCAGAAAGCACAAAATCGCCAATAGAAAGCTGCAAATCAACATTTCGGTCTACAAAACGCTGGTCTACCGCCTCATAGCGTCCACAAACGAAGATTAAATTGCCGTAATTGAGGATGTCCGCCGCAATTTTTTGAGAAAAACGCTCCCCTTGGGGCGCTAAAAGACAAACTGGGCCAGATTTAGCTCCTGCAGCCAGATGAGCCGCCTTAATCCCGACAACAGTATCCTCGAGAGGTTTAGCCATCATGACCATCCCTGGGCCACCACCATAAGCACGATCATCGACGGTCTTGCGGGCATCAGAACAAAAATCTCGCGGGTTCCACAGATGAACGCTAGCTAAGGATTGCTCGCAAGCGCGACCTGTGACCCCCCACTGCGTGAGAGCAGAAAACATTTCAGGAAATAAGGTCACGACATCAAAGCGCATGATTTTTTACTGCCAATCCAATTGCCAATCGAGCGTCATCGCTTTATTTGGCAAATCCACGTTTTGCACTACTTCTTTTACAAAGGGTACGAGATACTTTATTTCTTTAGTAGCGGGGTCGCCAATAGCAATCACACCATGAGCACCATTTTCAGTGACATCAAGTACTTCACCTAGAGACTCATGTTGTAGATTGATTGCTTGGCAACCAATCAGATCTACCCAATAGTAAGCATCACTTTCTGCTTTTGGAAATGTATCGCGTGTAACCAAGATGCGAGCTCCTTTTAGGGCTAGGGCTTGATCACGATCAGTCACACCCTCTAATGCCACGACGACATTACCGCTATGCATCTTGGCACTTTTAATCCTGTACTGCGTCAAAGATGCTTGCTCTACAAATGCAGAAACCCCCGCTTCTCTGCGTGGAATCAGAGAAAGCCAAACTGTTTTAGCAGAGAGAAGTGCTACAGGGTCTGATGAGTGAGGTCTTACCTTCACTTGCCCCTGCAAACCTTGCGCCTCAGAAATGGCGCCCAGTTCAATTAAATCGTTTAGGGAAGGTGTACTCATTTGTAAGTCACCTGATTTTCCCAAAATAAACTACCAATTCACTTTGCCACTAAAAGCTTTAACCGAAGATTAAGGCTTTTAGTAACAGAATATTAAACGGCAGGATTGTTCTTGATTAAACGAACAACTGTTGGAGATATTTGTGCGCCAACACCAGTCCAATAAGTCAAACGATCTTGAGCAATGCGCATGGCTTGCTCAGATTCAGCTGCTTTTGGATTGAAGTAACCAATGCGCTCGATAAAGTTCGAGTCACGACGGTTGCGCTTATCAGTAGCAACGATGCTGTAAAAAGGGCGCTTCTTAGAGCCGCCGCGTGCCAGTCGAATGACGACCATACTTATTCCTTAAAATCTAAAAATGAAAACAGGTTGATTACAACCCAATGAAATTTCTATAAAAATCTTGGGCTCCAGCTCACCAACTAAACGTACGGTAAAGCGGAAAACCTCATATTCTAGACGAAAACCCCTACTTCTTCCACCTATTTAAGCGCCTAAGACAGTAGAATAGAATCTAAATTAATATAAAAAATACATATAAATCAATAACTTATATAAATATGTCCAATAAAACACCTGGTTTGCAGCCCAATAAAGGCACCTTAAATAAGGTCCGAATCACACTTTCCTGCCTAGTCTTGGGTCTTTTAAGTGCTTGCGCCAATGTGATTCCACCCTGTGGCGCCAAAATCAGCCCGCCAAGTAGTGAACTGCGCAATACCAGATGGGAGCTGACCCGCTGGAATTTACCGCCCAACCCTAATGGTGAAGTACGTGCTCGCCAAATTCCTCAGGGTGAGGCTAGTAACCCCATCCAAATAACCTTCGATGCCAATGGACAAAAAGTAAGTGGGTCCACTGGATGCAATCGCTTTACTGCAGAGCTTGATGAAGATGCTCGTGGCTTTAGTTTGAGCAAAATTACCAGCACCAAAATGGCTTGCTCTCCACAACGTATGGAATTAGAAAATGACTTTCTTTATGAACTCAATGACTACCGTAGCATCGTTCGTAATGGGGATCAATTACTCATGATTGGCATTGACCGTGAAGTACTGAGCTTTACACAACGCCCTATGAGTAATAAATAAAGCACAGCCTTCTATCAAATCACTTTATGAAAAAATCTAAACTTCTCTTTTGCGCACTTGGATTATTGTGTCCGGGTACAGGCTTAAATTGTTTTTACTTGCAGGGAATAAAATCTTTCTGGGCTTGGACACAATTACTTGCATTGTTTGGAGGTTTTGTCGGCTGGACTCTTCTCAAAGATGCTCAATTTCATTCAGGTCCTGGGTGGGTGCTGCTGACCTTTGGCTTTGTTGCGATTGAGGCAAGTTGGCTGACCACTATTACCTTTGGCCTTCGCCCCGATGAAAAATGGGATGCGCAATTTAACCCTGGCATTGCAGAGCATGCACGCAGTCAATCTGGCTGGCTTGTGATTCTCACGGTTATCTTCTCGCTTGTGCTGGGAGCGGCAGTCATGATGACTTTCTTCGCCATTGCTTTTGAGCAGTTTTTTATTTCACAACTCCAAGAAGCAAGAAAACTATCTCAGTAATAGCGCCTTAGAACTGCTCTACCTCTAATGCATTAGTAGAGTAACCACCCTCAATAATCGAAGTAGCAAGAGCCTGCGCTTGTGGTAATAAGTTTTCTGCAAAGAAACGGGCAGTCGCAATCTTGGTGTCATAAAAGGCCTGATCGCTATCACGCAAACGTTCTGCAGCCAAAAGTCCGCGAGCCATTTGCCAAGCGCCCAATACCAAGCCAGATAAACGTAAATAAGCAAAGCTACCGGCGTATACCGCTTTGGTATCAGTTTTTGCGTGAGCCAAGATATAAGTAACGGCCTCATCAAACGCAGCCCGGCCAGCCATCAACTGCTTGAGAACAGCCTTAGCATCTGGAGTGCCGCTAGCAGCAAGCTCTTTTTCAGTTTGGGCAATTTTTTGGGAAAGTGCTCTAGCAGTCGCGCCACTATCACGCACAGTTTTTCTGCCCACTAAATCATTAGCTTGAATCGCAGTCGTACCTTCATAGATAGTCAAAATACGCGCATCTCGGTAGTGCTGCGCAGCGCCAGTTTCTTCAATGAATCCCATGCCGCCATGTACTTGCACGCCTAAGCTGGCAACCTCTATCGACATTTCAGTTGAGAAGCCTTTAACAATCGGTACCAAGAATTCATAAACAGACTGATTAGATTTTCGGACATCCTCATCTGCTGCAGCATGTTGCGCATCATATGCGGCAGCGGCATAGTAGGCCAAAGCACGAGCAGCTTCGACAGATGCGCGCATGGTCATGAGCATGCGCTTGACATCTGGCTGATGAATAATCGCCACTGGGCCAGCAGACCCATCTAAGTCACGACTTTGTATTCGATCTTTAGCATACTGAACCGCCTTCTGATAGGCACGCTCTGCAAGCGCAATGCCTTGCATACCCACTGCAAAACGCGCAGCGTTCATCATCACAAACATATACTCTAGGCCGCGATTTTCTTCGCCCACTAAATAACCAATTGCACCGCCATGATCTCCAAACTGCAATACTGCAGTTGGACTCGCCTTGATTCCGAGCTTATGCTCGATTGATACGCAGTGAACATCATTGCGCGCGCCTAGAGATCCATTAGTATTAACTAAGAACTTTGGCACGACAAATAAAGAAATACCTTTAACGCCCTCTGGTGCATCTGGTGTTCTAGC
>CALQED020000164.1 GCA_943329505.2 Polynucleobacter meluiroseus
ATCTTATGAAACTGATTTTGTAGCGCTGGAATTTGGCGAGCTAAATCTTCAAAGGCTTCATAACGAATGATGCAGACTTCGCTTTCTTCAAGCGCAATAGCATCCGATTGGTAATGACCTTCACCAATCCCATCTAAGCCTAGGATTTCTCCGGGAAGATGAAAGCCGATCACTTGCTGGCGTCCATCTTGGAGACAGTATTCCGTTTTGAGGGTTCCAAAGCGGACGCTGTACACGGAACTGAGGGGGTCACCATGACGATAAAGGTTTTCACCTTTTTGCAAATGTACCCGTTCTTTGACTAGGGCATCGACTCTGGAAACATCGCTACTACTAAGACCCACTGGCAGGCAAAATTGCCCCAGTACGCAGACTGAGCATTTACTGCTAGGGGAGTCGGTTGGCCTGTAATTCATTTAGGGTTAATTATCCAGACAGTTTATTCTATTAGGGTGAACACTCAATGTACTCTCTTTTCGCGCTAATAAAATGTTAACTACTGGCCTGATGTTGGCTATTTTCTTAGGTGCCCTCGTGAGCGGCTGGCATTGCGCTTTGATGTGTGGAGGTATCGCTGCAGCCATTGAGCGTCCACTAGCCTCTGAGGCCCCTTTAAGGGCTAAATCTGAGCTTTTTTACCTTCAACTCATCATGCATTTAGGGCGGCTGACGACCTACACCCTATTGGGCGCCTTAGCTGCTTGGATTGGGGTAGCGGTATGGCAGCAGAGTTTATTGCCTATCCAAAAGTCACTCTTTATTTTGACTTCTTTACTGTTGATTTTGATGGGCTTACGATTGCTAGGTTTGGGTAAATCACAGGGACGAATCGGTGGAAGGTGGCTGAGTACCCAGATTGCAAGTTACTGGGCTCAATACTTAGGTCGTTTTGCTAGTGGCCCATCTCGTTGGTTTAGTGGGATGCTTTGGGGTTTAGTCCCCTGTGGCTTGGTATATAGCGTTTTACCTTTAGCATTTTTGTCTGGAGACGTCTTGACGGGTGCAGCATTGATGCTGGCATTTGGTTTGGGCACCTTACCAAACTTATTATTGATTTCTAAATTCTCTGCTTTGCTGACACAATTTGGACAGTATGTATGGGTGCGCTACTTTGCAGCGCTACTGTTATTTGGTGCTGGTGGCTTTGGTTTGTATCGCGCCTGGGTTTTACCGGAGGCCTTACTCAAGGGCGGCTTCTGTATCACTTAGTGCCTAGTCGCTACAGCAATTCCCGAGAGTAAGTCTGGTTGGAGGCAATCTGAGGTCAGGGTTTGCAAGAAACCACTTCGTTGTGCCATCTCATAAGGCTGATGTTCTAAGCCACAAATGATCAGCTTGATGTGATGGATTTTGCATAAGTGAGCTAATTCTGTAATTGATTCCATCCCAGAGCTATCGATATAAATCACATTCTTCAGATCAATTAATAAAGCTTGAGAGGGTAATCTCTCTTCAATCTTCTCGAGAAGTTTTACAGCACCAAAAAAGATGGCGCCATAAATACGGTAGGCATCAATACAGCCCTGTTGATTTTCTAGTTGTGGAAAGTGGCTACTGTCAGCTAACTCACAACGGGATAAGCTGGAGATACGATAAATAAAGGTAATAAAAGCAAAGAGTAGACCTACTTGCACTGCTATCGTGAGATCTACGATGACTGTCAGTAGAAAGACGCTCACAATAGTGAGTTGGTAGGGTAAGCGAAATTGTTTTAAGTCTATAAACTTTTTCCAATCCCCCATATTCCAAGCGACATACATCAAGATGGCAGCTAAGCTTGCTAAGGGAATGTTGTTTGCTAAGGGTGCGCCGACCAAGATCACGAACAAGAGGGTGAGCGCATGAACAATACCAGCAAGGGGAGTGGTTCCACCACTTTCGATATTGGTCACAGTTCGGGCAATCGTGCCGGTTGCTGGCATGCCACCAAAGAATGGCGTCACTATGTTGGATATTCCTTGTGCCATTAATTCTTGATTGGAGTTATGGCGATCATGCATTAAGCCGTCGGCAATGCGGGCACAGAGTAAAGATTCAATTGCGCCTAGTAAGGCTAATGTTAGCGCTGGCATGACCATTAATTGTGCTGCATCCCAGCCAATCGGTATCCATTCAAACTGAGGTAGGCTAGAAGGGATGCCGCCGAAACGGCTACCAATCGTATCAACTGATAAATGGAAAACACTGGTAATGATGGTTGCTACCACCATGGCTATCACAGTACCGGGTAGATGACTGAGCCAACCCAGATATTGCCGAAGCATTTTCCAAAAAATAATCATGGCAAGACTGCCACAAGCTAAGCCGAGAGCGGCTGGATTGACTGTATCTGCCGACTGATACAAAACATGGACTGCTTGAAAAAATTGAGCAGGCATTTTCTCGATCGTTAAACCAAAGAAATCTTTGATTTGGGATAAACCAATTAAGCAGGCAATCCCATTGGTAAAGCCGATGATCACAGCAATGGGAATAAATCTAACGAGAGTGCCGAGCCGGAATATTCCCATCAACAACAGAAATACTCCAGACATTGCCGTTGCTAGCAGTAGGTTGGACACTCCATAGCGCTCTACGATGCCATACACAATGACAATAAAAGCACCTGCTGGCCCACCGATCTGAACGCGACTACCACCGAGCAGGGAGATTAATCCGCCAGCAATAATGGCTGTGAAGATTCCGGCTTCAGGTTTTAGTCCGCTCGCAATTGCAAAAGCCATTGCTAAGGGTAGCGCCACTACGCCAACAGTGAGACCTGCTAAAACATCCTTGGTCAACAGGGTGCGGTTGTAGCCCTGAAAAGCTTCGAGGATTTTAGGATGAAAAAATATCAACGTTTTAAGAAAGCTTTTCACCCACCCAGTAGGCTAATCCTGCAGCAAGCGCCGTTACCAATGATCCCCAAGCCATGTCAATGAATGCCAGTTTGGTGGGGAAGTCACGGATGACTGCCAAGTTGGTGAGGTCGTAAGTCATATAACAAAAAAAGCCAAATAGAGCGCCATATTGCAGTGCATGCATGAGCGACTGTTTTGATAGAGCAGGCGCAATCACAAAAATACAGACACCTAGGGCATAAATGAGATAAAAGGCTAAACCAGCGAGGAGTTTGGGTTCGCTGGCCATTAAATCGCCCATTTCCTCGCGATAGAGATTTTTGGCGATCCCTAAAAGCCAGACTAAATCCACCGTAATGAGGGTGATTAAGAAGGCGAAGTAGATCCCTAAATACTTGATCAATTAAGTTATCCTTTGAGTCTTTTGTAGACTAATAATAAGCATTATGATGGAAAGAGTAAATTAGTAGTTCAATTTAAAGGAGATTGATATGTTTAAGCATTTATTGGTACCCGTTGATGGCTCGGATGTTAGCAAAAAGGCCATGAAAAAAGTTGCTGCGCTGGCTAAGGCAGATGGCGCTGCTGTAACTTTGGTATATGTTTCTGATCCAATGCCTCCTGTGGCCTACACTGATAGCACAATGGGTTATGGAGTTTCTGCAAAAGAACACACAAAAGTTTGTGAAGCTTATGCAAATGATGTCTTTAAAAAAGCAACTGTAGCGCTAGGCTCTACCATCAAGACAAAATCTATCCATATCTCCAATACCACTCTCTCTGAGGGCATCTTGGATGCAGCTAAAAAAGCGAAAGCTGATGTAATCGTGATGGCTTCACACAAGCGTACTGGTCTTAAAAGTATTTTGTTGGGTAGCGAGACACACGAAGTAATCGTGCACTCTACATTACCGGTGCTTGTGCTCGGATAATTCTTGCGAATCTTTGCAATGAAAATGGGGTCCTATTGGACCCCATTCTTTTGCCTGGATAATTCATTTCATTGCCGATTTATAGGGCTTCCCAGCAGCAAAATCTCCCTCGTTAACTGACCGCTTTCGTTATCACGCATTGACCACAGGTCCAGTTGTGTTTTAGAAGCATAAGGATCAACATAGACGCCATCTTTTCTTAATTCAAAATGAAGATGGGGGCCAGTGGAGCGGCCAGTAGATCCAACGTAACCAATCTCAAGGCCGCTACGCACTTCATTGCCTAAC
>CALQED020000165.1 GCA_943329505.2 Polynucleobacter meluiroseus
GAATGGTGCTGGTAAGACTACGCTTCTGAAAACGATTCTGAGTAAACGCTTTGATGGCGTTGCTGCTGATAGTGGTGATGTGAAGTGGGCCGAGAATGCGAATGTCGGTGTGATGCCGCAAGACAACACAGAAATGTTTGCTAAAGATGAGTTACTCATGGATTGGATGAATGAGTGGCGTAATACAGGTGATGATGATCAAGTGATTCGTGGCACCTTAGGTCGCCTCTTGTTCTCCGGTGACGATATTGGCAAGTCAGTGAAAGTGCTTTCAGGTGGCGAAAAGGGTCGGATGATTTGGGGCAAATTGATGCTCCAAAAATATAACGTCCTCGCTATGGATGAGCCAACCAATCACATGGATATGGAATCGATTGAGAGCTTGCAGATTGCCCTCGAGAAATTTGATGGCACTTTAATCTTTGTTTCTCATGACCGCGAGTTTGTTTCTGCTTTGGCTAACCGTATCTTGGAAGTCAAAATGGATGGCACCATTGCGGATTACTCTGGTACTTACGAGGAATACTTGCGCAGCCAAGAGCTGACTGGTTAAAGCGGGTAAAAATACTTAGTCACTGCAATAAGCCCATTAACTGGGCTTATTTTCTTTCACCTGTCTTTGAAAGCGCATGGCAGTGCCATCTGCGCGGATGCGTTTCCATACTGCCGCCTTTTCTTCTTCAGAGAAAAATACCCAATTACTGACTTCACTTAAGGTGCGACCGCAACCTTGGCAGATCTCATCGTAGAGGGTGGTGCAGACACCAATACAGGGTGAATCAGATGCATCATCTCCGGTGGAGAGAGAGTGTGATCCGTCTTGAGGGCTTTCTGAATTCATGGAAGTACTTTAGTCGATTTCAGTGGACTATGCTCAGCCAGTTCATCTACATAGGCGCCAATGCCTTGATGCTCTCGATCTAAGAAGTGTCCAATAGCCTTTGCAAATCTCGGGTCTTTGATGAAATGAGCAGATTGGATCGTAGTGGGTAAAAATCCCCGCGCCATTTTGTGTTCACCCTGTGCACCACCTTCAAAGGTTTGGAGGCCTTCTTTGATGCAGTACTCAATCGCTTGGTAGTAAGCAGTTTCAAAGTGTAGACAAGGAATATGTTCAAGAGCACCCCAATATCTTCCATAAGTTTTGGAGGCTTGCGGATCAACCACTAGTAGCGAGGCGGCAATGGGGTTCCCATTGCGCTCAGCTACGATGAGGTGTAAGTTTTCTGGAGCTTGCTTTACCCAAAGCTTAAAAAAAGATTCTGTTAAGTATGGACTGGAGTGATGCTCAAGATAAGTATTTTGATAGCAAGAAAAAAAGAATTCCCAATCTTGATCGGTTGAGTCAATTCCAGGTACATGCCTAAAGGTGACGGCTTCTCTTGCCACTTGCTCCCGTTCACGACGAATATTTTTACGACGCTTCATGGTGAGCACAGATAAAAACGCTTCAAAACTCTCAAAGGCTTGGTTATGCCAGTGAAACTGAACTGAGTCTCGCAATAAGAAACCTTGCTCTTTTAAATGCTCTACCTCAGTCGCTAATGGAAAGAGAATATGCGCAGAAGACAAATCGTTATCTATCAATATAGACTTTAGGCCAGCAATGAGGGCATTCTGAATCTCAACAAGATTTGCTCCAGGCTTGCAGAGAATACGTGAACCTTGAACCGGGGTGAAGGGGATGGCGCAGAGTACCTTCGGGTAATAATTGAGGCCTTGTTGTTCATAGGCTTGAGCCCAAGACCAATCAAAGACAAATTCGCCATAGGAGTGCCGCTTTAAGTACAAGGGCATAGCACCTACTAATTGACCCGCTTGCTTTAAAACGAGATGGGCAACTTGCCAACCGGTATTGTTACCAACACATCCAGTCTCTTCAAGTGCGCTTAAGAATTCATATTTCAGAAAAGGGCCCGCATCAGAATCGAGTAGGGCATTCCAATCTGCAGCAGAAACATCGGTCAGGTGATTTAGGATTTCTAAATCGAACTTTTCAGAGGCCTTCACGCTTTGCTACGAGCGCTGGATTAATTCTATTTTGTAACCATCCGGGTCAGTTACAAAGGCAATGATGGTATCTCCACCAGCAACGGGGCCTGCTGGACGGGTGACATTGCCGCCAGCAGCTTTGATTTTTTCACAAGCAGCATAAGCATCCGGCACGCCGATCGCAATATGACCATAGGCCGTCCCTAAGTCGTAAGCATGAACCCCATAGTTGTAGGTCAGTTCAATCTCAGCTTGGCCATCGTCATTCCCTTTACCAAATCCAACAAATGCTAGGGAATATTGTTGGTCTGGCCGTTCAGTCGTGCGTAAGAGATTCATCCCTAGCACTTTGGTATAGAAATCAATCGAGCGTTGGAGATCACCAACGCGCAGCATGGTGTGCAACATCATCATGGCTTACATCGCTCCGTAGTTAGGGCCACCACCACCTTCGGGGGTGATCCAAATAATATTTTGGCTGGGGTCTTTAATATCGCAGGTTTTGCAATGCACGCAATTTTGTGAATTAATCTGCAGACGTGGCTGACCATCGACCTCAATGTATTCATAAACGCCAGCAGGGCAGTAGCGTTGTTCTGGGCCTGCATAGGTTTTGAGATTGAGGCTGACTGGAATCGTTGTATCTTTTAAAGTCAGGTGATTAGGCTGGTTCTCAGCATGGTTTGTATTCGAAATAAATACAGAAGACAAACGATCAAAACTAATCTTGCCGTCTGGCTTAGGGTAATCAATTGGTTTATGCGCAGCTGCAGGCTCTAAGCATTCATGATCAGCATGCTTGATGTGCACAGTCCAGGGCATATGACCGCCCAGTAGCTTCTGTTCAATACCCACCATCAGCGTACCCAAGTACAACCCCTTAGACATCCAAGGCTTAAAGTTACGTGCTTGATTGAGTTCAGTATGTAACCAACTTTTTTGAAAAGCGCTGGGATAAGCAGATAGCACATCAGCGGAGCGATTGTCATTGAGAGCCGCTACTGCTGCTTCTGCTGCCAGCATTCCTGTCTTAATAGCAGCATGACTGCCTTTAATGCGGGAAGCATTTAAGAAGCCTGCATCGCAACCAATTAGTGCGCCACCCGGGAAAACAGTTTTCGGGAGGCTATTTAAGCCGCCGGCAGTCAGTGCACGTGCGCCATAAGCAATGCGTTTACCGCCCTCAAAAGTTTCACGAATCTTGGGATGCAATTTATAGCGTTGGAATTCTTCAAAGGGTGAGAGATAAGGGTTCTTAAAGGAGAGGCCAACAACTAAACCAACGGCAACTTTGTTATCCCCTAGGTGATAGAGAAATGATCCACCATAAGTATCGCTTCCTAATGGCCAGCCTGCGGTATGAACGACTAAGCCAGGCTTACTTTTAGAAGGCTCCACTTCCCAGAGTTCCTTAATGCCAATGCCATAACTTTGTGGATCAGAGTCTTGGTCTAAAGCGAACTTGGCAATTAACTGTTTGCCCAGATGACCACGCGCACCCTCCGCAAACAAGGTATATTTACCGCGCAATTCCATCCCCAGCTGAAATTGATCAGTAGGATTGCCAGCTTTATCCAAACCCATGGAACCGGTAACGACGCCCACGACGGCGCCTTGTTCGTTATACAGAATATCTGCAGCTGGAAAGCCTGGGAAAATTTCCACTCCTAAAGCTTCAGCTTGTTCACCTAACCAGCGGGTGACATTTGCCAGACTCACAATATAGTTACCCTCATTCTGAAAGCAGTGGGGCAACATCCAGTTAGGAACTTGATATGAATTGTCTGCAGTTAAAAATAAAAACTGATCTGTAGTCACTTCAGTCAGGAGTGGTGCACCTAAGGCCTTCCAGTCAGGGATTAGTTCGGTGAGTGCCTTGGGGTCCATGACAGCGCCAGACAGAATATGCGCACCGATTTCAGAGCCTTTTTCTAAAACACACACACTGATTACTTTGCCCAAAGCATTGGCAAGCTGTTTAGCCTTAATCGCAGCAGAGAGACCTGCAGGACCGCCCCCAACAATGAC
>CALQED020000166.1 GCA_943329505.2 Polynucleobacter meluiroseus
GCAGTAGCAGCAATCGCAATGCCATACAAACCAGCCAACCAATACGCCGCATAAATCGCTGCACAAACAAACAGCACTGGATAAGCTGTCGACTTCATCGAGATACCTAAGCCAGCAATGATGTTGGTACCATGACCTTTGGTAGAAGCTTCAGCAATATGCTGTACTGGCTTGAACTGAGTGCCGGTGTAGTACTCGGTAATCCATACCAAAGCAGCTGTAAGCAAGAGGCCTACGATAGTTGCACCAAATAAACGCCATTGGCTACCAGGAATACCCAAAGCATCATCAGGCATGATGAAGTTGGTAACGAAGTAGAAAGCCACAAGCGATAAACCGCCCGCAATGATGAGACCTTTGTACAAAGCCGGCATCACATTTCTCATGCCAGGCGTTGCTTTTACAAAAGAACAGCCAATGATCGAAGCGATGATCGAAACACCGCCAAGCACCAATGGATAAACGATTGCAGCTACTGGGGCACCAGTCACCATCAGCGAACCAAGCACCATGGTTGCAATCAATGTCACAGCATACGTTTCAAATAAGTCAGCTGCCATGCCAGCACAGTCACCTACGTTATCGCCAACGTTGTCTGCGATCACCGCAGGATTGCGTGGATCATCCTCAGGAATGCCCGCTTCCACTTTGCCAACCAAATCCGCGCCTACGTCTGCACCTTTAGTAAAGATACCGCCGCCTAAACGGGCAAAGATGGAGATCAATGAAGATCCAAATGCTAGGCCAATCAGTGGGTGCAATACTGCAGAGAGGTCTTGTCCAGCACCAATAGAGACGAGGAACATAAAGAACAGACCAACACCCAAGAGACCAAGACCTACCACCAGCATGCCAGTAATAGCACCGCCCTTAAAGGCAACATTCAGAGCTTCATTCATTCCCTTGGTAGCTGCCTCTGCAGTACGTACGTTTGCACGCACTGAAACATTCATACCAATAAAGCCACATGCACCAGAAAGCACTGCACCGACCACAAAACCGATCGCTGTTGCGAAGTCTAAAAAGAGCCCCATGAGGATGGTGATGATCACCCCAACTACAGCAATAGTTTTATATTGGCGTGATAAATAAGCGGCAGCGCCCTGCTGAATCGCCTCTGCAATCTCCTGCATTCTGGCATTGCCCGTACTTTGCTTCAAAATCCAGCTGCGCATCACAAAACCGTAAATCACGGCCAGGACACCACATGCCAAGGCAAAATACAAGCCTAAAGTGACATTACTCATGCTTGAACTCCCTAAAGTTGATCCTATTGTTTTATCCATCTAGCGTTTAAGTCAGCCTAGTTTTTTAAAGCTTTAAACTAGGGCTCTAAAGCTGTATCAGTATGAATCAGAATCACCCCTGAGCCTGTTTGCTAATATCAGGGTATTTACTAATCACCATCTGGAGTATTTATGAGTTTGGACAATGTCAAGCCAGGCAAAAAGATCCCTGAGAGCTTCAATGTCATTATTGAAATCCCAATGAACGCCGATCCCGTGAAGTACGAAGTAGATAAGGAAAGTGGCGCGATTTTCGTTGACCGATTTATGGGTACTGCTATGCACTATCCCTGCAATTATGGCTATATCAACAAAACTATTGCTGGTGATGGCGACCCTGTTGACGTCCTCGTTATTACTCCATTCCCCCTTATTCCTGGTGTAGTAGTTGCTTGCCGTGCTATCGGCGTATTACAAATGGAAGATGAAGGCGGAGAAGACGCTAAATTATTAGCCGTTCCAGAAGATAAGATTTTGCCAATCTATACCCATTGGCAAAAACCAGAAGACATGAACCCATTGCGTTTAAATCAAATTAAACACTTCTTCGAGCACTATAAGGATCTTGAAGATGGCAAGTGGGTCAAAGTAAAAGGTTGGGGTGGCGTTGCTGATGCTCACAAAGAAATTCTTGAGGGCATTGAGCGTTACAACAAAGAGCGCGGCTAACCGCATCCTTATTGAGCAATTAGCAAAGGCTTTTGATTCAGAGTGAGCGCCCAAAAAATTGCCTTAGCGCAAATCAACCCACTCCTGGGTGACCTGGCGAATAATGCGCAACTTATTCATCAGGTTGCTTTAGAGGCCTTTCACCAAGGGGCTAAGCTTGTGGTCACGCCTGAGCTTTCGCTCACTGGCTACCCGCCAGAAGATTTACTGCTCCGCCCTGCTTTTATTCAAGCAGCTCAAGCACAACTGGATGTTTTGATGCAGCAGTTGTCTCAATACCAAGACCTCACAGTCATTGTTGGTCACCCAAAACAAACTTCTACCGGCCTCCAAAACTATGCCTCTGTGTTGCGCAATGGCAAAGTGATTGCAGGCTATGCCAAACAAGAATTACCCAATCATGAAGTATTTGATGAAGTGCGTTATTTTGTACCTGGTAAAGAGGCTTGTGTATTTGAATGTGAAGGCATTCAATATGGTTTGATTCTCTGTGAAGATGCATGGCATCCTGGCCCAGCAAAACAAGCTCACGCAGCTGGTGCTCAAATCTTGCTGGTTCCCAATGCATCTCCCTATCACCTGAAAAAAGAAGCGCTTCGGATTGAGGTATTACGCGCTCATATTGATCAGACCCAAATGCCTCTGGTCTATGTTAATGCAGTTGGCGGTCAAGATGAATTGGTGTTTGATGGCGGATCATTTGCGTTAAATAAACATAGTGAAGTCGTTATGTCTTTGCCCCAGTTTGAAACGGGTTTAGGCATCGTCAATGTCAATTCCGCTGGCGAACTAGAAAAAGGCTTGATCTCCCCACTCCAAAGCGTTGAGGCACAAGCCTATCAAGCCTTGGTCTTGGGTGTGCGTGATTACGTTAATAAAAATCGCTTCCCAGGCGTCATTATTGGCTTATCAGGCGGGGTTGATTCTGCGCTCGTATTGGCCATAGCAGTGGATGCTCTCGGCGCTGATAAAGTACGCGCCGTAATGATGGCTTCACGCTATACCGCCGACATCTCTTGGATTGATGCGCGGGAGTTAGCTAAAAATCTCCATGTTCAGTATGACGAGATTCCGATTAGCGGACCGGTTGATGCCCTAGAAGAATCTTTGGCAGAACAATTCAAAGGCATGCAGGTCGATGCTACCGAGGAAAATATTCAAGCTCGAGTACGCGGCACTATGCTCATGGCACTTTCGAACAAAACTGGTCGTTTGGTATTAACCACTGGTAACAAAAGTGAAATGGCGGTGGGTTACTGCACACTGTATGGCGATATGGCAGGCGGCTTTGCGGTCATCAAAGATATTGCTAAAACCTTGGTCTATCGTCTGTGCGCTTATCGCAATAGCATTAAGCCCGTCATTCCAGAGCGCATTCTGACGCGCGCCCCTTCTGCAGAATTACGCCCCGATCAAACCGACCAAGATAGCCTGCCTTCATACGAGGTACTCGATGGCATCGTTGAAAGATATATGGAACAAAACCAATCCATCGAGCAAATGATTGCCGCTGGTTTTGATGCCGAGAGTGTCGAAAAAGTGACGCGTCTCATCAAGCTCAACGAATACAAGCGCCGCCAAGCCCCTCCCGGGGTCCGGGTCACCACCCGCGCGTTTGGCCGTGATTGGCGCTACCCTATCACCTCACAATTTAGAGCCTAGCCACCACAAGAAGGCCAAATTTGGCAGTTCTTTCCAGTTCTAGGTATGATTACTGCATTAGGGGGAATACATGAAACTCATTACATCAATCATCAAACCATTCAAACTCGATGAAGTTCGTGAAGCACTAGCTGAAGTGGGTGTTACCGGCTTAACCGTGACTGAAGTCAAAGGCTTTGGTCGTCAAAAGGGTCATACTGAGCTCTATCGTGGCGCTGAGTATGTAGTCGACTTTTTGCCTAAGGTCAAAGTGGAGGCTGTCGTTCCAGGCGATCGTGTTGAGGCAGCCCTTGAGGCCATCACTAAAGCAGCACGTACTGGAAAAATTGGTGACGGAAAAATTTTCGTTACTGCGGTTGAGCAAGTGATTCGGATCCGCACAGGTGAAAC
>CALQED020000167.1 GCA_943329505.2 Polynucleobacter meluiroseus
GTATTTGGCGCAGGCGTAATGAATCCATCATTAAGACCTCAGCAATACGTGGATCTTGCGAGGTATGTAGGATTAAGTTTTGTTTATAAGCGACTGCTGAGAATGCAGAGTCAATGTCATCAATTAAGGAACGCAAGCAGCATGGCTCTAAATTCAAGGTGAGCTTACCAGCCTCGATCTTAGAAAGATCTAATACTTGATTGAGTATTCCTAAAAGAGACTCAGCAGAAGTGTGCGCGCTTTTGAGTAATGATTTCTCATGCGGCGGAAATTGTTGACTATTCAATAGTAGCTCTTGTACTCCCAAAATTGCATTCATAGGCGTACGAATTTCATGGCTCATGGTTGCCAAGAAGGATGATTTTGCAGCATTAGCTTTTTCTGCCAGCTCTTTGGAGGAGAGAAGCGTTGCGGTTTCCTTTTCCTGTTGCAGCTGCCTTTTGCGCATCTGCCATAACACTAAGCCGCCTCCCAGAAGGATCGCGATGCTCGATAGCCAGGGTAGTAGCTTCCAGTGTTTAGCGCGAACTACTGTGCTGTTCATGTCTAGTGCAAAGAGTTGACGCGACTCTATGGGGTCAAGAGTATTTAAAAAATGATCCAGTATTTTATGCAAAGGTGTATTTTCATGGGAAATCAACCAGCGATAAGCAAAGGGCTCGCGGCTATATAGCCCATCAACTTGGACTTGTGGCGTATTCAATTTCTCCAGAAGTTGTTGCGCTAAGCGAATGGGAAGAACTAAGGCTTCAATATCATTTTTTAACAGATCAAATAGGAGTTTTTCTGCATTATTTGAAAGGCGGACTTTTGCATCATTTCTTGAGGGGGAATTTTCATAGCCACGATCAAAGTAGGCAATATTGTCCGGAGAAATGAGGTGGTTTACTTTATCGCTTTTGGTGACAACGGCATCATGCCCCCAAAATATTGCTTCAGATAAGGAGCCAAAACGAAGGTACTCATCGTTCATAGTCGGTGGATCAATCATGAAATCAACCTCACCATTAGAGAGCTGTACCAAACCCTCTTGCTCTGATTTTCTCCACCTTGGGCGAAATTCTTGCTGGGTTAAGCCTCCAAGCTGTTGGAGTAATGCATTGAATACCCCAGGGGCTTTATTGTCTTGTTGAGTTTCAAGATAGGGCGCATATTTTTCATGAATACTAAAGTGAATTACCGGATGAGCATCGATCCATCGTTGCTCTGCAGGGCTCAAAAGCGAGGCATACAATGCTCCGCTTGACACGAGGCCATACAAAAAAATAGTACGAGTGACGAATCGATGCATGCTTTTTAGCTCTCGATAATATTATTCATTCGGCAAAACAGAATTAAATCTGCAATGTTATTAATACCAAGCTTGTCAAAGACCCGTGTTTTATAGGTGGCAACAGTTTTATTGCTGATGTGAAGCATGTCTGAAATTTGTTGATTGGTATTGCCTTTACCAAGATATTTCATGACTTGTAATTCTCGATCAGAGATCAATGCAAGCTTATCGTTGTCGGTTAAAGAGCTATTGCCATTTTTTCCATGCGTGAAAAAGTTGTAGCCCTGAGAGATTGCAACGCAAGCTGCGAGAATGACATCTGCACCAGCAGTCTTATTGACAAAGCCATGGCCACCCAACGACCTTACTCTGCCGCCATAAACCGCTTCATCCATGCTTGATAAAATCAACATGCGAATATCGGGATACATGAGTCCAATACGGCGAATGACGTCAAATCCATCTGTTTTTGGCATGTCTAGATCCAAAATGACCATATTGGGATTAACCTCCTTCATGGATCGAAGGCATTCCTCGCCATTCTGGGCTTGGCCCACTACCTCAAATAGTAACTGGTCTTGCAACATACTTTTAAGAGCCATCAGCATTGCTGGATGGTCATCTACCAACATCACGCGTTTTCTCATTACTTGTCTCCATTAGGGTTTAGGTGTTGATGAGGGTGCAGCGAAAAAATGGCTTTTGCGATTCGGCTATCGTTGATCTGGAGCATTTGATGTCTGCTGATAGGGGACATCATCAGTCCGCCATAACAATGGTCAATTTCCCAATCAGAAGCATTCTCTAAATCTTTGACAAGCCCTACATTGCTTGCATATATTTGTATTGGTGAATATGCCGAGTGACGAAGTGTTGGAAAAATATCCTGCGAGGGTTTTTGTTCGCGGAAATGTTTCATGTCTAAATGAATGCCCTCCATCTGCATTTCTTCAACCCAGTGGAGTTGCTCTGTGTTGCCACAGAAGTTCATCAGGTGTATTAATACACCAAGACGACGCATGCGAAGCAGGCCTTCCTTACAGGAGTCTGCAAGATGAGGCTCTGGCAGTGATTGCATGCCAAGTACCACTAGCCCAACTGGCAACCTTGAATTGAGTATCAGGTCGCTCAGCGCATCTATGTAAGCACTTGAGGAAATTGCGTGGGTTGGGATGGGCAAGATACCAGGAATAAAACGCCCACTTCGATACCAGTAGGAAATCGAATCTAAGCCTTCCATAAATAAACGCAGTAATTGCATATCGGAACTTGCGAGTAATGGTCTGAATAAAGAGCCGGTCAGTTTTGTCCCCTTGCAGTTAAAAATGGGTTCATGACTAATCACTTGTCGCTTGGACCAGGATTGGTGTTCTTCGAGAGCTTGGCTACTAAGGCCAAGCCAGGTTGCGCCACAGGCGTCGTGTACTTCTTGGAAGGGTTTGTTCTTCCATGCCTTTACAAGCGTGTACAGCCGGGATTTCGGGCTCATCAGCATTCTCCAATCGGTGACTGTCCAGTCTAGGCAGGACTGATTGGAGCGGTAAGGGCTTAAGGCTGATTTATCTGTAGGAATCTTCCTACCAGCCTATCCAAAGTATAGATAGGGACTAAACCCTTAAAGAATTTATGGAGATCTGCCCTTGAAATCTCGGGAATCAGACCTATATAATCAGCACTCCCTACATACGAGTGCTAAAACAGCTTAGTTTCAAGTCGTTTCAGTATGGTTTTCATGTGGGAGATTATAAAGCATTGATTTATATAGATTTTTAATTAGTTAACACTTACTAACATAGGAGAAGAGATGAATTTGCGTCCTTTACATGATCGCGTAATCATCAAGCGTTTGGATCAAGAATCAAAAACTGCGTCTGGAATCATCATTCCTGATGCTGCTGCCGAAAAGCCTGATCAAGGCGAAGTATTGGCAATCGGTCCAGGCAAGCGTGATGAAACTGGCAAGTTAAATGCACTCGATGTCAAAGTAGGCGATCGCGTGTTATTTGGTAAATATGCTGGTCAAACAGTCAAAGTTGACAACGAAGAGCTCATCGTGATGCGTGAAGACGACATCATGGCTGTTGTTCAGAAGTAATTTCGGTATTTAAGAGAGGAATTTAATCATGGCAGCAAAAGACGTTGTATTTGGAGATAACGCCCGCACCAAGATGGTGGAAGGCGTCAATATTCTTGCGAACGCAGTTAAAACGACTTTGGGACCAAAAGGCCGCAACGTTGTTATTGAGCGTTCATTTGGCGGACCAACCATCACTAAAGACGGTGTGTCTGTAGCAAAAGAAATCGAACTCAAAGACAAGCTTCAAAACATGGGCGCTCAGATGGTTAAGGAAGTTGCTTCCAAAACTGCTGACATCGCTGGTGACGGTACAACTACCGCGACTGTTTTGGCGCAATCTATCGTTCGCGAAGGTATGAAGTATGTTGTTTCTGGTCATAACCCAATGGACTTGAAGCGTGGCATCGATAAGGCAGTTACAGCTGCCGTTGCAGAGCTCGCAAAAATCAGCAAGCCCTGCACTACTACTAAAGAAATTGCTCAAGTAGGTTCTATTTCTGCAAACAGCGACCATAGCATTGGTCAGCGTATTGCAGAAGCAATGGAAAAAGTAGGTAAGGAAGGCGTTATCACTGTTGAAGA
>CALQED020000168.1 GCA_943329505.2 Polynucleobacter meluiroseus
CGCTAATTCTGTAGCAACACTGTTATGCAAAGCGCCCATTTGCAGCAATAACTCACGCATATTTTGAGCGCCCGCACCAGAAGCTGCTTGATAAGTCATTGCGCTGATCCATTCAACCATGTCAGCTTTGACTAAACCACCCATGGCCATCATCATCAAACTCACTGTGCAGTTACTACCAATCCAATTTTTGCCACCAGCAGCTAATGCTTTATCAATCACTGGACGGTTCACCGGATCCAAAATCAATACGGCATCATCTTTCATGCGCAATGCACTGGCAGCATCAATCCAATGGCCATGCCAACCAGCTCCACGCAATTGAGGGAAAATCTCATTGGTATAGTCACCACCCTGGCAAGTCAGAATAATGTCGCAACGAGACAATGCCTTGATGTCATTCGCATCTTGCAAAGTACCTTCGCTCTTGGTCACCTTTTGACCATTGAGCAATGGCACCTCACCACCTGCCTGACTGGTGCTAAAGAAGATCGGCTCGATCAGGTCGAAATCTTTCTCGGCAAGCATGCGTTCCATCAGAACGCTACCAACCATACCGCGCCAACCAACCAAACCTACCAATGGTGTCTTTGTATTTGCCATGATTTAACTATCTCGTGATCTTCATTTCCAGTAATTCAAATTTTGCTTTATGAGAGTGCCGCTACTACGGCATCACCCATTTGTACGGTAGAAACCTTTTGGGTACCTTCGGTATAAATATCAGAGGTACGCAAGCCTTGTGCCAACACTTTTTGTACCGCCTTCTCAATGCGATCCGCTTCTGAAGACATGCCTAAGGAATAACGTAGCATCATCGCAGCAGAGAGAATGGTTGCCAATGGATTGGCAATACCCTTGCCAGCAATGTCTGGTGCAGAGCCATGACTGGGCTCATACAAGCCTTTATTGTGCTTGTCCAAAGATGCTGAAGGCAGCATGCCAATAGATCCCGTGAGCATGGCCGCCTCGTCAGACAAAATATCACCAAAAAGGTTGCCGGTCACAACCACATCAAATGCTTTGGGAGCCCTAACCAATTGCATGGCTGCGTTATCCACATACATGTGGGATAACTCCACATCTGGATAATCTTTAGAAACCCGAATCATGACTTCACGCCATAACTGTGAGGTCTCTAAGACGTTTGCCTTATCAACGCTACATAATTTTTTACTACGCTTACGGGCTGCATCAAAGGCAACATGGCCAATACGCTCTACTTCCGGCTCACTGTAATGCATGGTGTCAAAGCATTCCCGAGCGCCTTTAAATAAGGGCAGCTCTGAAGTACGATTGCCACGAGGTTGGCCAAAATAAATATCGCCGTTTAGCTCGCGCACAATCAAAATATCCAGACCGCCAATAATTTCAGGTTTTAAGCTTGAAGCAGATGTGAGTTCGGGATAGCAAATGGCTGGTCTAAAGTTAGCAAATAACTCTAAATGTTTACGTAATCCCAAGATAGCCTGCTCTGGGCGTAGTTCACGAGCAAGCGTATCGTATTTCCAATCACCTACAGCGCCAAATAAAATCGCATCTGCTTTTTTCGCTAACTCTAAAGTAGCAGGTGGTAAAGGATGGCCAGCAATATCGTAGGCGGCTCCACCAACAGGGGCCTCTTCTAAATCAAACTTAGGGCCTAGCGCTTGAAGAACGCGAACGGCTTGAGCAACGATTTCCGGGCCGATCCCATCGCCCGGGAGAACTGCAATTTTCATGAAAGGCCTTTAGATCTAAAAAATTATGGCAATTGTGTCGCAAGCCAAGGCATCTTAAGGATGCGCTCAGCTTCATAAGCCTTAATTTTATCTGCATGGCGCAGAGTTAAGCCAATATCGTCTAGACCATTGAATAGGCAATACTTCCTAAATGGGGCCACATCAAAGCTATAGGCCGTGCCATCAGGGGTAATCACCTGCTGAGCCTCCAGATCCACAGTCAATTGATAGCCATTAAAGGCCTGGGTTTCGTTAAAAAGGTGGTCAACCTGTATTTCAGTCAAAACAATGGGTAAAACACCATTTTTGAAGCAGTTGTTATAAAAAATATCCGCAAAGCTAGGTGCAATGACCGCTCTGAAGCCAAATTGGTCCAATGCCCATGGGGCATGTTCACGCGAGCTACCGCAGCCAAAGTTCTTGCGTGCCAAGAGAATGCCCGCACCTTTATAGCGTGGCTGATTGAGAACAAAGTCAGGATTTATCGGACGTGTGCTGCAATCTTGGCCAGGTTCGCCATGATCCAAGTAACGCCATTCATCAAATAAGTTTTGGCCAAAGCCTGTTTTCTTAATTGACTTTAAGAACTGCTTAGGAATGATGGCATCAGTGTCTACGTTCTCACGATTAAGTGGAGCAACTAAACCTTTGTATACCGTAAATTTTTCCATGATTCTGACTTTGACTCTATAGGTACTAGATAAGTAATTTACTTCACCGGGGTAATGACAACATCTTTACCCTGAGTTTGTGATTGATTTTGCTGAGTTGGCTGAGTTGTATTAGCGCCGGATCCGCCCATGGAATTACCCATCGTCTGCAAATCCTTACCCATGCCTTCCAAGGTACTACTACATGCTGCAATCACTAAACCTGCGATTCCAACAATGGTCAATCTAGCAATGAGAGATAGCAATGAAAATTTCATCTTCATGACTCCTATGAAATCTTACGAACATCAACAAAGTGACCTTCAATTGCAGCGGCTGCTGCCATTGCTGGGCTTACTAAATGGGTGCGACCGCCATTGCCTTGGCGACCTTCAAAGTTACGATTGGAGGTTGAAGCGCAACGCTCACCAGGCTCTAGACGATCAGCATTCATCGCCAAACACATAGAGCACCCTGGTTCACGCCATTCAAAGCCAGCAGCCTTGAAAATACGATCCAAACCTTCACGCTCTGCTTGGGCTTTGACCAAGCCAGAACCAGGCACAACAAGCGCTAACTTGACATTAGCCGCAACCTTCTTACCCAGGCGATCAACTACCTTAGCAGCTGCACGCATATCTTCAATGCGACTATTAGTGCAGGAACCAATAAACACTTTATCTATAGCAATACTACTGAGGGGCGTATTCGGAATGAGATTCATGTATTCCAGTGCGCGCTCCATGGCGGAACGTTTATTAGGATCACGCTCTTTTTCTGGATCCGGTACACGCTCACTAATAGCCAATACCATTTCTGGTGAAGTGCCCCAAGTCACTTGTGGCGCAATTTCTTCAGCACGCAATTCCACTACGGCATCAAACTTCGCATCCGCATCTGAATGCAATGTTCTCCAATACTGCATAGCCTGCAATAGAGATGGGCCTTTTGGCGAATAAGGACGATCTTGAATGTAGTCAATCGTCGTTTCATCAACTGCTACTAGGCCAGCACGAGCACCCGCTTCAATTGCCATATTACAGAGGGTCATACGACCTTCCATAGACAGATTGCGAATCGCTTCGCCAGCAAACTCAATGGTGTAACCAGTACCGCCAGCGGTACCAATTTTGCCAATCACGGCCAAAACAATATCTTTCGCTGTAGAGCCTGGCTGCAAACGGCCATCCACCCGCACCAACATATTCTTGCTCTTTTTCATGAGCAAGGTTTGGGTCGCCAACACGTGCTCCACCTCTGAGGTGCCAATACCAAATGCCAAAGCACCAAAAGCACCATGGGTGCTGGTATGCGAATCACCACACACCACAGTCATACCCGGTAAGGTAGCGCCCTGCTCTGGACCAATCACATGAACAATACCCTGACGGGTGTCATTCATCTTGTATTGGGTAATACCAAATGCATCACAGTTTTGATCTAAGGTATCTACCTGTAATTTTGAAATTGGATCGGCAATCCCTTGTGAGCGGTCTGTAGTTGGGACGTTGTGATCTGAAACCGCAAGATTCGCTGAAATTCGCCAAACCGGACGGC
>CALQED020000169.1 GCA_943329505.2 Polynucleobacter meluiroseus
TGAAACTGGGCTCAAAATTCTATTTTCCTGATGTTGAATACGAATACCAGCGCGGCGTCGATAATCATTCCATGCAGGATCGCTATACAGTGCAGCTCTCTTTTGTTCTCTCTCAGCCATTGATTCGTATCGCCAAAAGTGGACCACTTGATTGATCACCCCAGTTTCGCTAACAAACCAGCCTACTGGGGTACCAAGGTACTTCCAGTGAATTGGTTTACCTTCTTTTTCATACATATCAAGATATTCTTTTACCTGACCAGTAGTAATTGTGTATGTGCGCTCTTCTAAAATCATGCTATCTCCGTCGATTATTTTTTGTATTTAAGTATCACTACATTAAAGCTATTTTTCAATTATGCTAAATAGAGCTTTATCTGGTGGACGCTTCTCTAAAAAAGCATTTAATATTTCTTTTGATGGTCGAGTATTTAGTAGACGAGAAAATTCAACTAATTCTTCATCTATTACTTTATTCAATTGGCTTTGGAGTGGTTTTTTCATTAATGCTTTTGTAGTTAATAGAGCATCGAGCGGCTTGCTAGCAATTTCTTGAGCTAAAGCGAGCGCCTGACCCATGATCTCGCTCTCTATGCAGATTGAGCTCACAATGCCAGCCTGTTTAGCAATCTCTGCATTGAATACATTTCCAGACAGTAGTAGCTCATTGGCAATTTTTGGCCCAGCAATCATTGGCAATAGAAAGCTTGACCCACCCTCTGGACAGAGCCCTAGATTGACAAAGGAGAGTTGAAATCGCGAATCGTGGGTTGCTAGTACAAAGTCACAATGTAGCAGTAGGGTAGTGCCAATTCCAATAGCATCGCCACCAACTGCGGCAATAATCGGTTTTGAAAAGTTAGCAATACGTTTTAAAAAAACACGACCCTTTGGCGCCTGCGTAGGATCCTGGTTGAGAAAATCCTTAATGTCATTACCTGCGGTAAATAGGTCTGTTTGACCTCTAATCAGAACAACTGAAATTTCAGAATCATTTTTAGCCTCATCTAGGCCATCGATCAGGGCTAAATAGGCTGCCTGATTGAGGGCATTTTTTCGATCTCTTCTATTGATTTCTAGTGTGAGAACTCGATCCTGCAATGTTCGATGAATATGTTCAGATGGCATCTTGATTATTTACCTTGTCAGGTGAATAAATTACCATAAAAAACTCGAATTTAAGATTACGCTTGGGTGGGGGATTCCCCGTTGAGTCACCCTTAATTTGACCCATTACTTGCTTTTTGGGAAATTGTCCCAATATAGTATTGTGAGTTCTTAATAGAGAGAGGCCCAAAGCGCCTAAAATGCCTTGCGAGAAAGGCTTAAAAGATGCTTTTTGAATTTCTTGAAAAGAGTTTGGTGCCCAGGAAGGGACTCGAACCCCCACAACCTTACGATCGCCAGCACCTGAAGCTGGTGCGTCTACCAATTTCGCCACCTGGGCATGCCTCTATTATAGAGGGATAGGCGTTTTTAGGCTTTTTTAACCCCATTTGGCTTTTTCCCTTCAGACTTGGTGGTTTGATACAGTAGCCTTATTCATAACAAAAATAGATATCAGTAGATATATAGATAGGGCATGTATTGCCGAAGGAATTAAATGCGTAAAGCAAAAGACTTGATGCCCCGCGAGGCCGATCGTTTAGGAACGGTTCAAGGGCATCGAGATGGATTTGGATTTGTGATTCCCGATGATGGTGGTGAAGATATTTTTCTCTCTGAGAGAGAAATGTCGCGCGTCATGCACGGCGATAGAGTCAATGTCAGAGTATTAGGAACTGATCGACGTGGTCGCCCAGAAGGGCAGATCGTTGAAGTTGTTTTGCATGCCAATAAGGTCGTGATCGGTCGCCTTTTGAATGAGAACGGTGTTTTAATTGTTGCGCCAGAAGATAAGCGTATTGGGCATGACATACTGATTCCGCCTAAGGGCCAAGGGCTGGCTAAGTTAAGCCAAGTTGTCAGTGTCGAAATTATTGATTATCCAGATAGCTATCGCCAAGCAGTAGGGCGTGTTGTAGAAGTCTTGGGTGAGATTGATGATCCTGGTATGGAAATCGAAATTGCCGTGCGCAAGTATGGCGTGCCCCACGAATTCTCTGCCGCCGCCATGAAAGAGGCTAGCGCTTTGCCAGATGGCGTTCAGCAAGAAGACCTAGAGGGTCGCGTTGATTTGCGCGATATACCTCTTGTCACGATTGATGGAGCCGATGCAAGAGACTTTGATGATGCAGTCTATTGTGAGCCAGTGATGTATGGCAAGACCAAGGCATGGCGTTTAATTGTTGCCATTGCTGACGTTTCGCATTATGTCAAGCCTGGTCACCCCTTAGATGATGAAGGTTTGCTACGGGCAACTTCGGTATATTTCCCAAGACGGGTCATTCCAATGTTGCCAGAGAAAATCTCGAATGGTCTTTGCTCCCTCAATCCTAATGTGGATCGTCTCTGTATGGTCTGTGACTCGGTGGTGGATAACAATGGCATTGTCTTGGCCTATCAGTTCTACCCATCAGTCATGCACTCTGCCCAACGCTTTACTTACGATACGGTTTGGGAGATTCTCTCAAATAGCAAAGGGCCTGAAGCAGCACGCTTTGACCAGTTCCGTCCACTATTAGGTAATTTATATTCTCTATTTAAGATTCTGTTATCAGCTCGCGAGAAGCGTGGGGCGATTGAGTTTGAAACTACGGAAACTCAAATCATTAGTAATGAGCTGGGTAAGATTTTGCGGATTGAGCCGCGCCTGCGAAATGATGCCCATCGCTTAATCGAAGAGTGTATGTTGACGGCCAACGTCTGTGCTGCCGACTTCATTGATAAAAATAAGTATTTGAGTTTATACCGTGTGCATGGTGAGCCTTCTGAAGAGAAGCTGGTGACCTTGCGTCAGGTATTAAGAACCTCAGGATTATCTTTGGGTGGCGGTGAGAAGCCGAAACCCCGTGATTATGCAAAATTAATGCGCGAGATCAAAGATCGACCCGATGCCAATATGTTGCAGTCAGTGGTTCTGCGCTCTATGCAGCAAGCAATGTATCAGCCAGATAACGAAGGTCACTTTGGCCTAGCGTATCCAGCGTACTCACACTTTACTAGTCCGATTCGTCGCTATCCAGACTTGTTAACGCATCGAGTGATTAAATCGATTCTGCAGAAGAAGCCTTACGTTCCCGTTTTGCCTCCTAAGGTACCCCTGAATTTAACTTTGCCTCGCAAAGGTAAGGGCAGAGAGAATGCGGTTAATGCCAAGAAATCCCAAAGCGATGCTAAGTCAGGTGTAGCTAAGGGAGCAAAAATCCCTAAAGGCGCCAACGCCGCATTACCTATCTGGGGTCAGTTGGGTGTGCATTGCTCCTCCAACGAGCGCCGTGCTGATGAGGCATCACGTGATGTCGAGGCATGGCTTAAGTGTTATTACATGCGTGATCATCTTGGCCAAGAATATGCTGGCTCCGTTACTGGCGTTGCGAACTTTGGTTTATTTATCCAACTTGAAAATCTCTTTGTTGAAGGTATGGTCCATGTCACTGAACTCGGTGGTGATTATTTCCAATATGATGAAGCACGCCAAGAGCTACGCGGCGAACGGACCGGTATTCGTTATCGTTTAGGCGATCGTTTGCATGTCTTGGTAAGTCGGGTTGACTTAGATGCGCGGAAGATTGAATTTAGCCTAGTGAAAAGTTCAGGCGCTGAAGTGGGTGGATCTTCTAATCGTCGTCAGTTGATCTTGGCTGCTGACACGGGCAGGCCCAATAAAAAAGCTGCTTCTAATAAGAGCAGGCCTGCACATAAAGCTCCTCAAAAGCCGAGCGGCATTAATGTCAATGCAGCGAAATCTGCAGGTACCTTAGGGGCAACGCAGTCTAAGAGTAAGGCTAATGGTAAAAACGGTAAAAATGGCAAGGCAAAA
>CALQED020000170.1 GCA_943329505.2 Polynucleobacter meluiroseus
GGTGCCAAACTTCACCTCATTGAGCCTTTAGGTTTCCCGATGGAGGATGCTAAATTGCGACGTGCTGGCTTGGACTATCACGAGTTTGCGAGCATTAAGGTGCATGCTAATTGGGCGCAGTTTCTAGTAAACGAACAGCCAGACCCTCAACATCTTTTTGTTTTAACCACTAAAGGCAGTGGAAGCTTTCATGAAGGAAAATATGAGCGCAATGATTACTTTGTATTTGGCTCCGAGACAAAAGGTATCACCGAGGAAGTGCGCAACTCCATTCCTAGTACAAATCGAATGCGCCTCACTATGCAAGACAACAGTCGTAGCCTAAATTTATCAAATACAGTTGCTATTGTGGTTTATGAAGCTTGGCGCCAGAACGGTATGAAAGGCGGCAAGTAAAACTAAAAGGGGGCTAAAGGCTCTTAAGCTTCCATTTTTGGGTCTCGCCCCATCAACTTTTTAAGCGCTTCTTTTGGCGTGAGCTTACTCGAGAGCACTTCACCCATCATCGCAGTGATTGGCATCTCTACATTTAAACGTTTGGCAAGATCGCCCACAGCGGCAGCACACAAGACGCCTTCTGCCACATGGCCTAAACTAGCCAAGATCTCATTCAAGGATTTACCAGAAGCCAGCTCAAGACCTACACGGCGATTACGAGAAAGATCACCGGTTGCAGTCAAAATTAAATCGCCCACGCCAGTCAAACCCATGCAAGTTTCAGACCTACCACCAGCAGCTTTAACTAAACGCATCATTTCTGCCAAGCCACGCGTCAGTACAGCAGCGCGAGCATTCAAGCCAAGATTTAAGCCATCTCCAATGCCTGCAGCAATTGCCAAAACATTCTTTACTGCGCCACCTAATTCAACACCAATCAAATCGTCGCTGGAATAAACGCGCATATTGCCATGATGAAAAGCAGCTTGAACAATCTCACAGAGCTGGGAGGAGGCGCTGGCAACAGTCAATGCACATGGCATTCCTGCACCAACCTCGCGCGCAAAACTTGGACCAGATAAGGCGCCATAAGCATGTTTTAGGCCACGACTATGAAGTCGATCTTCTCGCTCAACAACTTGATGCGGCAGCAATGCAGTGGCTGGCTCTAAACCTTTGCACAACCAAATAATATTGAGTGGATGTTCGGCAATCTTTAGAACACTTGCAATGGTTTCTGAAAGGCCTGACATAGGGGTTGCAATCACTAGCAAATCATCTAGCCCAAGCCTTTTGACTGCAACAGCAAAATTGCTCTCCAGCTGTAAATTTTGGGGTAATGCAATACCGGGTAAATAAGCCTGATTTTCGCCACTTTGTGCGATGGCTTCCAGCTGTTTTGGGCTATGAGACCACAAGCACACATCTTCTGCTCGAAGCTGGCGTGCTGCTTGAGAGGCCATTGCAGTACCCCAAGCACCAGCACCTAGCAATGTCACTTTCATAGTTTGTGACACAGCTTTTTATGCCTAATTAGGAAGAATAATTTTGCTTTCATCTGCATTATCACCAGCTGCTTGTTGTGCCTGCATTAATCTTTGTTGATACATTCCATGAAAATTTATTTCATTTAAGTGAATCGGCTGGAAGCCTGCGCGACTAATAGTGTCAGCGATATTCGAACGTAAGTATGGATATAAGATGGTTGGACAAGTAATCCCTAACATTGGATCTATTTGCTCGACGGGAATATTATTAAATTCAAAAATACCTGCTTGATTAGCTTCAACTAAAAAGAGTACTTTACCTTCGACGCGTGAAGTCAAGGTGGAGCTCACTCCAACTTCAAATAGTTCATCGCTAATGCGTTTTACCGACAAGTCTATCTCTACCTCTACCTGCGGCTCTGCAACCACCAGAAATACTTCGGGAGCATTTGGCTGCTCCAAAGAAAGGTCTTTGAGATAAATCCGCTGAATACGAAATGTCGGATCTTTGGAATCAGCATTGGCTGCGTTAGGAGCAGAAGATTGATCAGTCATTACAAACTTTCTTTATGTTTTTTCTCAAACTAATAAAGGATCAAGCTTTCCAGCACGATCCAAGGCAACTAAATCATCGTAACCGCCCACATGGGTCTCGCCAATATAAATTTGCGGGACAGTACGACGGCCCGTACGATTCATCATCAATTCGCGTTGCGAGGGGTCGCGATCAATCAAAATCTTTTCTAAATTATTCACGCCTTTTTTAAGCAAGAGTTTTTCCGCCATCACGCAGTATGGACAAACTTGTGTGCTGTACATCGTTACTTGCGGCATATCTATACTCACTTTACCAATGGCAGAGCAGCCATTTTCCACGCATGAATACCGCCCTCTAAAACGCCAAGCTCTAAAAACCCAAGCTTTTGAACTTGCGCTAGGGCTTTACGGGATTTAGCTCCTGTCTCACATACCAATACTAGTGGTCGCTTACGATCTAACTTTAGGGCCTCAATCGCGCTCTCCAGGCTAGCGGCATTAGCCAGTTTTGCCCCCGGCAAATGACCGCCCTTGAATGCCTCTTCAGCACGCAAATCCAAAACATAGGCTTTTCGACGATTGATCCAAATGGTCGCCTCAGTGGGGGACAAGCCTTTTCCGCTGATAAGCGTAGATAATGTGGGAAGGAAGAGTGCTGCGCCCGAAACAAGCAAGAGGGCAATCAGCGCTAAATTATCAATTTGCGTGAGAAAGTTCATCATCAGATTATAGAATGGCTCTATGAAACAACTTGTCCTTATTCGTCATGGCGAATCCGCCTGGAACCTTGAAAACCGCTTTACAGGCTGGGCAGACGTTGACTTAACCCCCAAAGGTGCAGAACAAGCCCTACTAGCAGGCAAAAACCTCAAAAAAGCAGGCTATGAATTCGACATTGCCTATACCTCGGTTTTAAGACGTGCTATTCATACGCTTTGGCATGTTCAGGACACTATGGACCTCATGTGGATCCCAGTAGTTCATAGCTGGCGACTCAATGAGCGTCACTATGGTGCACTCACAGGGCTAAATAAAGCAGAAACTGCAGCAAAATACGGCGATGAACAAGTCCATATTTGGCGTCGCTCCTATGATGTCCGTCCACCATTGCTTGAGGCAGATGATGAGCGTAATCCAAAAAATGATAGACGCTACTCGAAGTTAAATGCCGCAGATATTCCACTGGGAGAGTGTCTTCAGGACAATGTTGAGCGAGTGCTGCCCCTTTGGAATGAGTCTATCGCTCCTGCACTCAAAGCAAACAAGCGGGTACTGCTAGTGGCTCATGGCAATAGTATTCGCTCCTTGATTAAGTACCTAGATCAGATGTCAGATGAAGCCATCATGGAAGTGAACATACCGAATGGTGTTCCACTGATTTACGAGTTGGATGACAACCTCAAACCCATTCAACATTTTTATTTGGATTAATACAAAACCATGCGTCAATTTCTCAAGAACTTTGCCCTTATTACAGTTGGCTTAATTGCTGGAGTTGCAGCCACTATTCAACTGTCAGCTACCGCGCAACAAGGCACCCAATTGCCACTGGATGAACTTCGTACGCTTTCCAATGTATTTGCCCAAATCAAACGTGAGTATGTCGAGCCGATTGAAGACAAGCAACTTTTAACAGATGCAGTCAAGGGTATGGTTAGTAGTCTTGACCCCCATTCCACCTTTCTGGATAAGAAAGATTTTTCTGAAATGCAAGAACAAACTTCTGGAAAGTTTGCTGGCCTAGGCATTGAAATTACTTCGGAAGATGGTGTTGTTAAGGTTCTCAACCCTATTGAGGATAGTCCTGCTGCCCGTGCTGGCTTACAAGCAGGTGATTTAATTACCCGTTTGGATGACAAACCTGTACGCGGCATGTCTTTGGATAAAGCCGTACGCACTATGCGCGGTACACCTGGCACCAAAATTACATTAAC
>CALQED020000171.1 GCA_943329505.2 Polynucleobacter meluiroseus
CTCTTGCACTTCGTATCGAAGTAATTTAATTCTATGTAATGCGCGCTCTAATCTTCGATTGGTTCTCACGATGCCAACATAGTTCCACATCAGTGAGCGTAGCTCATCCCAGTTGTGGGCGATCACCACTTGCTCATCAGCATCCTCTACCTGACTCTCGTCCCATAAAGGAAGATTAGGCATCTCTGGCGTTTTTAATGCAGAGATATCCTCTGCGGCTGCTTTGCCAATCACGACACACTCTAAGAGTGAGTTACTGGCTAGACGGTTGGCACCATGCAAGCCTGTATAAGTTGCCTCACCTACCGCATACAAGCCTGGTAAGTCAGTGCGCCCCTTGAGATCAGTCACCACACCACCACAGGTGTAATGCGCAGCAGGCACAACCGGTATCGGCTCTTTCGTGATGTCCAGACCAAGGCTCAAGCAACGCGCATAAATCATAGGGAAGTGTTCTTTGATAAACACTTCACCTAGATGGGTAGCGTCTAAATGCACATAATCCAGGCCGTGCTTCTTCATTTCAAAGTCGATAGCGCGTGCCACGATATCCCGCGGGGCCAACTCATCACGCTCATCGTGGGCTGACATAAAACGTGAACCATCCGGTAGTTTTAAGAGGCCGCCCTCGCCGCGCATGGCTTCAGTAATCAGGAAAGTACGGTCACTGGGGTGATACAAACAAGTTGGATGAAATTGAATAAATTCCATATTGCCAACACGGCAACCGGCACGCCAGGCCATCGCAATACCATCTCCAGTAGCGGTATCTGGATTGCTGGTATAGCGATAGACTTTACCAACGCCACCAGTGGCAAGCACTACGGATTTAGCTTTGATAGTTTCTACGCGATTATTTTTAATATCCAAGGCATATATGCCATAGCAACGATTTGGCTTTGTACGCTGAGTCTTTGCATCGAGCTGACGATTCGTAATCAGATCAAGCGCAATCCAATGCTCGAGGATGCGAATATTTTTATGAGACTTAGCTTTATCGAGCAATACCTCATGAATGGCTTTACCAGTTGCATCTGCGGCGTGCGCAATGCGACGATGACTGTGACCACCTTCACGCGTCAGATGTAAACCCATAGGGCCAGACTTATCTTCTGTAAAGGGGACGCCCTGCTCAACTAGCCATTTAATAGCATCGGTACTTTCTTCGGCGATATAGCGCGCCGTCGACTCCACTACAAGCCCGGCACCCGCATCAAGCGTATCAGCTACATGAGAATCAATGCTGTCATGCTCTTTATCAACTACCCCAACAATTCCGCCTTGAGCCCAAGCAGTTGCAGCTTCACCCAAGCCACGTTTAGCCATCAAGATCACTGGCTGGGTTTCGGCCATGTGTAGGGCTACTGTTAAACCAGCTAGACCAGCCCCAATAATCAGGACGGGTAACTCAGTTTGGGCTTGGGAAGGGGATGGTGTTGAACTGGCCATAGAGGGTACATTCTAAAGGGCAAATCAAATTGATGAGTCTTAGGCAAGAAGGCACCTTATTAGGAGCGTTCTTGCTATTAACTAAAAGAACTTTTTAACGCTTAAGCATTAGAGGTGAGCTCTGGCTCGCTTGGAGTATTGGCACCATAACCCATCATCTTTGCTACTTCCCCGCCTTTGGTAAGTTTCACAGCGCAGTACTTAAATTCAGGGATTTTGCCAAAGGGATCAAGGGCGGAATTAGTAATGAGATTAGCTGCAGCTTCATAGTATGCAAATGGAATGAAGATTACTCCTCTTGGAGTGCCATCATCTCTCCGTACATGAATACCCACCTCACCGCGGCGAGATTGAACGGTGATCACATCACCAGCAGAGACGCCTAACTGAGTCATATCTTCGCCATTCATCGAGACGGTTGCCATGGGCTCAATTGCATCAAGCACAGTCGCACGACGGGTCATACTACCGGTGTGCCAGTGTTCCAATTGCCGTCCAGTAATCAAAACAAATGGATACTCTGCATCCGGTCTTTCGTTGGCAGGGATGATATCTGCTGGTACTAGCTTCACTTTGCCATCAATGGTTGGGAAGTGGTCATCGAACACAATTGGACGACCTGGATCTTCTGCAGATAGGCATGGATAAGTTACGCTCGATTCTTTTTCGAGACGCTCCCAAGTGATGCCGTTAATCGCACCAAACATCGCCTGACGCATTTCTTCATAGACTGCTGCAACACCAGCATCAGGGCCTTGGTAATTCCAATTTAGACCCATGCGCTTAGCAATTTCTTGAATGATCCACAGATCAGCCTTAGCATCACCAGGAGGATTAATAGCTTTCTTACCCATCTGCACCATACGATCGGTATTACTCGCCGTGCCCACCTTCTCTGGCCATGCGCTTGCTGGCAGAACAACGTCTGCAAGTAAGGCGGTTTCTGTCATAAAAATATCCTGCACCACTAAATGCTCTAATGACGCCAATGCATGGCGGGCATGATTTAAATCCGGATCGCTCATTGCAGGGTTTTCACCCTCGATATACATGCCACGGATTTTGTCGGGATCACTATCTGGCGCAGTGATCTTATGCATGATCTCAACCACGGTATAACCAGGCTTCTTGTCTAGCTTGCTATCCCAGAATGTTTCAAACCAGTTATGGGCTGCATCATGATCTACGCGCTGATAATTTGGGAACATCATTGGAATCAAACCAGCATCACTAGCACCCTGCACATTATTTTGACCGCGCAAGGGATGCAAGCCTGAACCAGGTTTACCAATTTGGCCCGTGATAGTGACTAAGGCAATTAAGCAACGTGCATTATCAGTGCCATGTACGTGTTGACTAATACCCATTCCCCACAGAATCATGGCTGACTTGGTAGTGGCAAATTCTCTAGCAACTTCACGCAAGGTCTCTGGAGGAATGCCACAGATCGGCGCCATGGCTTCAGGGCTATAGCCTTTGATATTTTCTTTTAATGCTTCAAAATTATTGGCACGGTTCTTAATAAACTCTTGATCAACCAGACCCTCTTCAATAATCGTATAGATCAAAGCATTGAGCATCGCCACATCAGTATCTGGCTTGAACTGCATCGTACGCCAAGCATGCTTACTGATTTCAGTCATACGAGGATCGCACAGCACAATTTTGGCGCCACGTTTAGCGGCATTTTTGAACCAGGTTGCGGCAACTGGGTGATTGGCCGTTGGGTTAGATCCAATCAAGAAAATCATGCTCGAGTGCTCAACATCATTTACTTGATTGCTAACAGCACCCGAACCAACACCCTCAAGCAGAGCAGCAACTGAGGATGCATGACAAAGACGAGTGCAATGGTCAACGTTGTTGTTGCCAAAACCAACCCGCACTAGTTTTTGAAATAGATACGCCTCTTCATTACTGCCCTTAGCCGAGCCAAAGCCAGCCAATACTTTTAAGCCATGTTTGTCTTTGAGCTTTTTTAGGCCCCCACCAGCTAGCTCCAAAGCCTCTTCCCAAGAAGCTTCACGGAAGATATTGGACCAATCTTGTGGATTTTGAATTGCAGTCTCATCCTTGGGTACACCAGCCTTACGAATCAATGGCTTGGTAAGGCGCTGTGGGTTATGAATGTAATCCATACCAAAGCGACCTTTAACGCAAAGACGATTGTGATTAGCAGGTCCATCGCGGCCCTCAACACTCACAATCTTTTCATCTTTAACGTTGTAGGTAATTTGGCAACCCACACCACAAAATGGGCAAACAGAATTCACTTTGCGATCTACAGTTTGCGAGCCAATTAATCCTTTGGGCATCAGTGCACCAGTAGGACAAGCTTGAACACACTCGCCACAGGCAACGCAAGTGCTATCACCCATCGGGTCATTTAGATCAAATACGATTTCACTATGATCGCCACGCATTGCGTAACCAA
>CALQED020000172.1 GCA_943329505.2 Polynucleobacter meluiroseus
TAGCTTAGGCATCAAGATAGATTTTTCGGCAGAGCCAAAGCCCAGATAACGTAAATGCGCATTCGTGATACTTAGGTTTTTAATTCTGACTGGGTCGACTTGGGCTGGGGTTGCAGTTGGAGTTGAACTAGCAGTCGTAGCCGCTCCATTCGATGTCGAAATAGACGCGTTAGACGTATTAGACGTATTGACTCCAGTTGCAGGGGGCGGCGAGAAATCCCAGTTGCCATCGCCCAATTTATTGGTCTGCAAATATGCATCGACACCACTCAGGTTGAGGGTATTCAATTCCACCCGCTTACTGAGTAAAGGCATGAATTCAATATCTAGCTCTAGGCGCTGTACTGTCAGCATATCGGACTTATCAGCCCAAGCAGCATTACTTAAGGACACCTGCTCCGCCGTAATTCCAAGCGATGGAAAAATTCGCAAACTCACAGGACCAGCAATCTTGAGCTCGCGACCCGTAGCCTCTTTTACAGCAGAGCCCAGTAATTGAGTTAACTGGGCGGGGTTGATAGTCGATGCAAAATACCAAATGCCTAAGCCACCTAAGCCAAAGATGGCAGCTAATACGAGCAAGAAAATTTTGAGCGATTTATTCATAATCTAGTCATTCTAAATGGCTAGACTAAAACAGCCCTACCAATACAGATAGAGCTATTTCAAAGGCCAACTGTTTGAAGAAAAACTCATCCTGCTAGGTACTTGCTTTCTTCAGGACTGCATAAATTTGATCTTTGATTAATAACTTTTCTTTTTTGAGGGTTTCGATTTTCTCAGGCGTACTGGGTTCTTTATGGTCTTCCATGCGCAAAATCTTGGCATCTAATTGATTGTGCTTATCAAATAAATGGGAAAAATGACGATCTGTTGTCTTTAATTGGGTGATTAATTCGCGATATTCTGGAAACATAAGGCCCCTCATGCAGAAATAACTAGGTTAAAGAAAGCTGCGTTATTTCAGTGTATCAACCCCAACCCTAGAGAACAATAAGCAAAGTAATATTTTTATTCTTTATATGCCCTTGCATTTAGCAGGAGAAACCCCATATAGACTTGATAATCAATGTAATTAATTTGCAGTAATATCTATTAGTGCTAGTGCACATTAACTACCAAAAAGAAGGGTAATAAACCATGGCTACAAAGAAGTCACCAGCAAAAAAGAAAGTAGCTACCAAGGTGGTAAAAAAATCCCCCGTAAAGAAAGCTGTTAAGAAGGTTGTCACCAAAAAAGTAGCAGACAAAAAGACAGCAAAAAAGGTAGTGAAATCTGTTACTAAGAAAGTAGCTGCAAAGAAGCCTGCTGCCAAAAAGGCGCCGGCCAAGAAACCAGTAGCAAAGAAAGCTTCTAAAAAGACGGCCGCTAAATCCAAAGCTAAAGTACCTAAGGTGGACCAATATGGCCTTGAGAAAGATGATGAGTTTTATGGCCTCTACTTTGCAAAGTCTACTAACAAAGGCTTGGTTGAAGTAAAGCCTTGCACCTTCTCGCTCATGTATTGGTGGAAAGGATTGCTTGGCTATCCTGACATGATTGAAATCTCCAAAGGTAGCAATACGGCAATGTTGCAGTTTGAGTCTACATTTGGTGGCGGCGATTCTGGTGAGACCGAGTTAACCGAGCAAGACGTTTTGGATATTGACCACATCATTGAAGTCGATGAAGAAGAAATGTTGATTTCCCTCTATTCCTATGTGCCCATCCCAGTGCCCGAGAAATTGGTAGGTGCAGTAAGCCTAGCTATTCTGAATATCAACCCTGAAACCCGTTATGGCAGTCTAGAACTTTGCTCTACCGAGAATGAAGAGGGTGAAAATGAGCACTTCCTACGTTATCGTGCGGCAACTTACCTGCGTGGTATTAAATTAGGTAAGGTAGAGGCCATTGAAAGCATGGTAACCAATGGCTCTGAGTTTTTTGGTCTTGCTTTAGACGCCATGTGCGTCAATAAGTCGATTAAGAAATGGTTGCTGAGCTAAGCACTAAAGCTTAAAACTCATCTGCACAAATAGTTATACGTCATCGGAAAGCGGTCATTGACCGTTTTCCGACTGTCAATCAATCTGACAGTTTGTTTCCCCATTTTTTTACATTCAATTAGAGCTGCTTGTCGAGCCTCTTCCTCTTTGCTATCTTTTGGCGCGTGCACACCGATAGTGCCATCAGACTGCTGATAGACACCAAACTGACTAGGCGGTGTTGAGCAAGCCAGCAAGAACAAGCCTATACAAATCCAGAAAAATCGCATTAATACGATTGTGAAGCTACGCATGATCTACTTTCAAATCAAATGTCCCAATCTAGACCTGCATAAAGCCATATCTTAAATTGGTCCTGCCATCACCAAATTGGTCATAATTTAATTTAGCTAAAGCCACTTTATCTCCTGCCAATGCATTACGTTGAGCTTGAGTAAAGTTATAAAGTCGCGCTGAGTTATCACCAAAAATAGCGCGCTTGACTGGCCCATCCGCCGCACCCAATGGGGCAAAGCCATATTTCTTTTGCATATCCTCAGGGATTTCAAGACGACGCAAGGCCTCAATTTGCCATTGCGGTGATCCTGTCCAAATAGCATCCGTGCCCCACACGACGTGATCAGAGCCAAGACCTTGAATAAGTTGGCCCAACATTGCAGCACACAGCCGAGGTTCTGCAATCGTGCTTTGAGCAAAGATTTGCCCTAAATCACCATAGACATTTTTGACGCCTGTCTTTTGGGGGATTTGTGCCAAGTCGGTCACCCAATCAATCCGGCCAGTGCGCATGAACTGCTGCCACCCCTCATCCCATGAGCCGCCTGTATAGCGAAAGGCAGAGTGATAAATCACAAAATTCAATTGAGGCCAATCTTTTGCTGCCTTGGCAACGTCATCGACTTTTGCATAGGGCAACAGATTGGGATATTGCTGCGTTATAGATGGAGGATACAAACCTTTGTGCACACAAACATTCGCTAAGCTGGGCTGTGTCTTACTCCACTTAGCCAGCTTTTCATAAAAGGGATATAGCAACTTTTCATCGTCAAGTCGCCAAGGATGTTTAGAAAGCTGTTTATTGGTGTTATCGCCAATGGTGTAGCCCTTAAAGGAGTCGGGCTTCAAGTTTTCATAATCAGCTTCTGCTTTTTCTAGCCAACCAGGCATTCCGGGCATGAAAATAGCATGGGAGAACATGCGCTTGGTGCCCGCTTCTTGGTTCACGGTTTTACGAGCCTGCGCCTTCATCTCATTGGTTAAAAACCAGTCCCGAGGATCCTCTGAGCCTGACCCGGAAATTAAAGCAACCTTGGTATCGCTATCTAAATAGATCTCTTTAAAGTAGTTTGCAAATTTGAGGTCATCTAAGGTTTGCGGTTTACCGGCGAGAGCAGGATTCCACGCCGCCTTCCCTACTGCCTCGCGGGATCTAACAAACCCTTCCAAACGCGTATCATCGCGCAGAAAGTGGGTATGCATATCCATAATGAATTGACTCTTGAGCCCTGCAGCGCGTTCATTGGCTAACTCTGGGGTTGCTGCTTCAGCATGACTCACGCCATACAGTGGCCCGAAGGTGTCATTCATGGCGACAAAAGCTGCTGCCATGCCTGCAGCCCCTTGGAAAAATCGACGACGAGAAACGCCCTGATGCTTAGCCAGTCTTGAGCCAATTTCTTTGAGGCGCCTCTCAAACTCTTTTTGCTTAGGTGTTTGAACACTCGGCATAAACTCATCGCTAGAAATCGCTTGCGTTGGAATGGGAGACCGAAATGTAGCGGTTTCCGCAGGAACTAACTTTTCTATCTCATCGGGCGTCATCATGATATGAGTCTCCTATAGCCATATAAAATCTTAAGGTTTTTGATACTCTTTTACTGTGTCATA
>CALQED020000173.1 GCA_943329505.2 Polynucleobacter meluiroseus
CTGTGCCAGCACTAGTAATGGCTTGGCGGTAGATATGGTCTTGTACGTCACCCGCAGCAAACACACCAGGAATATTGGTTGCTGTGGCATTACCTTCTAATCCAGAATGAGTTTTGATATAGCCATTGTTCATCTCTAACTGATCAATAAAGAGTTCAGTATTGGGTTTGTGTCCAATCGCAATAAAGGCGCCAGTCACAGCGATGTCTTCTGTGCTGCCATCTTGTTTCTTGATGCGTACACCAGTAACACCTTTTTCATCGCCGAGAACTTCATCTAGGGTGGCGTTCAATTTCAATTCCACTTTACCTTCGGCTACTTTTGCCATGAGACGATCATTTAAGATCGGTTCAGCACGGAATTTATCGCGACGGTGAATCACGGTAACTTTTTTAGCAATGCCGGTGAGGTAGAGGGCTTCTTCCACTGCAGTGTTACCACCACCTACTACACACACATCTTGATTGCGGTAGAAAAAACCATCGCAAGTAGCGCAACCAGAAACACCGCGACCCATGAATGCTTCTTCGCTTGGTAACCCAATGTATTGGGCAGAAGCACCAGTCGAAATAATCAAGGCATCACAGGTATAAGTGCCAGAGTCACCAACTAGGCGAATAGGCTTCTCTTTGAGCGCTGCTGTATGAATATGGTCAAAAATGATCTCGGTATTGAAATGCTCGGCATGCTTCAAAAAGCGGTCCATGAGCTCAGGCCCTTGGACTCCCTCTGGGTCTGCAGGCCAGTTTTCAACGTCGGTGGTGGTCATTAATTGACCCCCTTGAGCCAAGCCAGTAATGAGGGTAGGCTTTAAATTGGCTCGGGCGGCATAGACTGCTGCGGTATAGCCAGCAGGGCCAGATCCGAGGATAAGAACTTTGGAGTGTTTTGGGGTATTTGTAGTCATACCCAAATTATAGGTTTGCTTGTTTACAATCAGCAGAACATGGCGAGAACCGTATACCCGAAGTCCCAATTACCCCAGCCCCCAGATAATAGTGGGCAGGGCCGGATGCCCCGCCTTCTGCTAGAAGCGCGCTGGTTCATTTCGGTAGCCTTATGTCTTGGGCTATTTGCCATCTTGCTGACTTATTCCAAGGCAGATCCTGCCTGGTCCCATGCCAGTTTTGAGACTCCTAAGAACCTGGGTGGTCGTTTTGGGGCTTATTTAGCCGATTTAATGCTCTACATCTTTGGAATTTCTGCTTTTTGGTGGGTAGTTCTCTTTGGGCGTCGGGTTTTAAATGGCTGGCGTGAGCTTTGGAGCGTGCCATTGCCTGCGGATCCAGAAGCCAAGCCAGACTCTCTACTCATGCGTTGGTTGGGCTTTGGACTGACTTTGGTCTCCAGTATGGGACTTGAATCGATTCGGATGCATTCGCTGTCCTGGGAGCTTCCTAGACCGCCAGGCGGCATTTTGGGTGAGTTAATTGGCGATCCCCTGCAGATGTCCTTGGGATTTACTGGTGCAACCCTGGTTTTGCTATTTGGGCTATGTGCTGGCCTCTCATTATTCCTACACTTTTCTTGGTTAGATGTTGCTGAAAAAGTAGGGCGTTTTTTAGAGGTGACTTTTCATCGCATACGGGAACGTCGCGACAGTGAAGAGGATCGTAAGCTGGGTGAAGCGGCCGCTGAAGAGCGGGAAGAATTCGTTGAAGAGATTCGGGGTCGAGTAGAAGTTGTCGCTCCAGTTCAAATTGTGCGTGCACCAGTGGAGATTCCAAAGAGTGTGCGTGTAGAGCGCGAGAAGCAGCAACCATTGTTTGTGGATATTCCTGATTCAGAATTGCCACCACTGGCATTACTGGATCCAGTACCTGAAGCAAAAGAAACGATCTCTGCCGATGTCTTAGAATTTACCTCGCGCTTAATTGAGCGCAAGCTTGCTGAATTCAATGTGCAGGTCACTGTCATTGCTGCCTATCCTGGCCCCGTCGTTACGCGTTACGAGATTGATCCCGCGATTGGCGTGAAGGGTAGTCAGATTGTGAACCTCTCACGTGACTTAGCGCGTTCGCTTGGGGTGGTCAGCATGCGCGTAGTAGAAACCATTCCGGGTAAAACGTGCATGGCTTTGGAGTTACCAAACCCAACACGTCAATCGGTGTACTTGTCTGAGATTCTGACTTCGCAGGTTTACAACGACAACCATTCATTACTAACACTTGCTTTAGGTAAAGATATTTCTGGTAGCCCAATGGTGGCTGACCTGGCGAAAATGCCGCACTGCTTAGTAGCAGGTACGACCGGTGCTGGTAAGTCGGTTGGTATCAACGCCATGATTCTTTCATTACTCTTCAAAGCGAAACCTGATGAAGTCCGTCTGATCATGATTGATCCGAAGATGCTCGAGATGGCCATCTACGACAAGATTCCTCATCTCCTTTGCCCAGTCGTCACTGATATGAAACAAGCGTATAACGCGCTGAACTGGGCTGTGAACGAGATGGAACGTCGTTACAAGCTCATGAGTAAGTTTGGCGTACGTAATTTAGCGGGCTTTAACAAAAAGATTTTAGAAGCAGAAGAGAAGGGTGAGAAACTCACCAATCCATTTAGCCTGACACCGGATGATCCAGAGCCAATCTATAAAGCACCAGTCATTGTTGTAATTATTGATGAGTTGGCTGACTTGATGATGGTCTCTGGTAAGAAGATTGAAGAATTGATTGCGCGTATTGCACAAAAAGCGCGTGCTGCTGGTATTCATCTGGTGTTAGCAACACAACGCCCTAGTGTGGATGTCATTACCGGCCTGATTAAAGCCAACGTACCGACCCGGATTTCTTTTCAAGTTAGTAGCAAGATTGATAGCCGCACGATTTTGGATCAACAGGGCGCAGAAGCGTTGCTTGGTATGGGTGACATGCTCTATATGGCACCAGGCACTGGTTTACCAGTGCGTGTTCATGGCGCATTTGTATCAGATGATGAAGTGCATCGTGTGGTGGAATGGCTCAAGGAGAAGGGTGATGCCAACTACATCGATGGTGTACTAGAAGGTGCTGACGAGTCCAATATCGACGCCCTTACCGGTGAGGGTGGTGGTGAAGCGGATCCACTTTATGATCAGGCGGTAGCGATTGTCCTAGAAAATAAACGTCCATCGATCTCATTGGTTCAGCGTCATCTGCGGATTGGTTACAACCGCGCTGCTCGCCTCTTAGAAGATATGGAAAAAGCTGGTCTGGTATCGAAGATGGGTAACGGCGGCAATCGCGAGATTTTGCATCGCCCTTCTGAGTAAGGTTTGATTTTGCCAAGATTCTTCTCTGCAGTAGCGATTCAAATCTCGATCGGCGTTGCGATAGTACTTTTTTCTAGTGCGGCAATCTCCCAAAGCGAGAGTGGCTCTGAGCAATTGCGTCAGTTTGTGCGCAACTCCAAAACAGCAGAGGGTGATTTTGTACAGCAGCAGTTGCGCGCACCTAAGGCGAATGAGTCACAAGATAAAGGTCTCAAGGTCGTTCGCCAAACTCAAGGCCATTTTGTCTTTCAGCGTCCAGGTCGTTTTGTTTGGGATACCCAAAAGCCGTATGAGCAAAAACTGATTGCCAATGGCAATCAACTCATTTTGTGGGACAAGGATTTAAATCAAGCAACTTTTCGTCCGGCAGGGCAAGCGCTAGCATCTACCCCAGCAGCTATTTTGTTTGGTGAAAATTCTTTGGATCAACATTTTGATTTAAAGGATGGTGAAGAGCGTTTGGGAATGAAGTGGGTTGCCTTAGTCCCTAGAAAAGATCCAAACTCTAAGAGTGGTAACGACTTGCCTTACACCAAAATTTCGATTGGCATGGTTAATGGCTTGCCCAAAGCGCTAGAGCTCATGGATGGTTTGGGAAG
>CALQED020000174.1 GCA_943329505.2 Polynucleobacter meluiroseus
AGAAGACGATGCGCACTTGGTGGTTGCGTTTCAGATTTTCAAGAATAGAGGGCAGTTGCGCGATAGATTGACCACGGCGGGCATCAATTGCAACGGCCACACGTTCACACTGCTCTTTTGCAAGAGTACTGATGAGGTTTTCGAGCAGCGAGACTGGAAGGTTGTCAACGCAGTCATAGCCGGCATCCTCAAAGGCCCTCAGGGCAACTGATTTACCTGAGCCTGAGATTCCGGTAATCAGATGAATTTGCATAAATTAAAGTAGGCGACCCTGAGATTTAATCGTATCCGCTTCTGTATTCATTTGAATACGTTGGCGCTCCATAAATTCTTTCAGAGTATCAATACCACGCAATTGCAAAATCGTATTACGAACCGCAGCTTCCACGAGTACGGCTAAGTTGCGGCCTGCAGCCACTTGAATTTTTACGGTCCGAATTGGAATGCCTAGGACATCGATATGTTGTGCCTCAAGGGGGAGACGCTCAAACTCACCATCAGTCCTGCGGACTAATTGCACAATCAGACGCAGTTTTAACTTGCGACGTACTGCTGTTTCACCAAAGATGGTGCGAATATCCAATAAGCCTAGCCCACGAACTTCAAGCAGATTACGCAGAATCACTGGGCAGCGTCCCTCAATATAATCTGGACCAAGACGCGCGAAATCTACAGCATCGTCAGCAACTAGGCCATGTCCACGCGAAATTAATTCTAGGCCTAATTCACTTTTACCTAAACCAGATTCACCAGTGAGCAAAACACCTAAACCCAAAATATCCATGAATACACCATGCATCGTGATTTTGGGCGCACCAATTTTAGTGAGGTAGGTACGCAGATGATCAATGACTTCTGCTGCGGAAATATGGGTTGTAAATAAAGCTGTAGAAGAGCGCTGGCAAAAGAGCTGAAGATCTGGGTCTGCAGTTTTACCATCAGCCACAATCACACAAGGAGGTGTTTTAGAAATTAGGCTAGCAATTTGCTCTTGTTTTTGTTTAGGCTCAAGAGCTGCATGATAGTCAACCTCTTGCTCACCAAAGATTTGGATGCGGCTTGGATGAATGAGATTTAAGTGCCCCACCAAGTCTGAGCTGGCTGCAGCAGCTTTAACTGCCTCGGGTGGGAAGGTGCGATCAGCACCTTCAAGCCCGCCAATCCAGGAAAGCTTTAAATCAGAAACATTGTCATCAAAAATCTGCTGAGCAGTTACTCTATCTAAGAGTAATGGCTGAGTCATTTTGTGATACCCCATTGTTGTAGTAGTTCATAAACCTGAATACGGTCAGCCGCAGAAGATAACCTTTCTCTTGCGCTGGTGTCTGATAACAGTTGCGCAATGGAAGACAGGATTTCTAAATGCTGTTGGGTTGCTTTTTCGGGTACTAATAAAAAAATAAGGATTGAAACAGGTTCGCTATCAGGCGCTGCAAATTCAATCGGATCCTTTAGCCTCATAAAAGCGGCAGAGGGTTGCTTGAGTCCTTTAACGCGTCCATGCGGGATGGCAACGCCAGCGCCTAAAGCGGTTGAACCTAAATCCTCGCGAGCATTGAGAAATTCGATGACTGCAGTTGCATCGATCCCTAGCTGCTTGGCAAACAAGTCCCCAGCAGCTGCAAAAGCATCAGCCCTGTTTTTGGCAGAGTTGTCTAATGCAATGCAGTCAGGGTTGAAAAGATTAATCAGGGCATTCATTACAAACGATTATAGGTGTCCTGATAGCTCGGATTACTCAAAATGCTTTTCATGGTGGTGATCCTGGATCTTTTCTTTGTGCTTGACGACTTGGCGTTCTAATTTGTCGACTACAGCATCCATTGCGTGATAGAGATCAGCATGATGTGCTTCAGCGAACAGTTCTTTGCCTTTGAGGTGAATAGTGATCTCAGCGCTTTGACGTAGATCCTTTTCTTTAGCGTTATCAACTACTAAAAAAGCGGATGCATCAATCACATGGTCGAAGTGCTTGCGAATTTTGGCTAACCCAGCCTCAAGGTGCGTACGCATAGCAGGGGTAACTTCTACATGACGGCTATTAATTTTTAAATTCATGAGCAACTCCTTATATCAACGCATGCGCATAGCGATACCTGGGGTGCGCAGCAAGCCCCTGTTCTCTTTTTAAGCTGTTTTTTTTGGAAAATGAACCATGTACCTCCAGCGTATCAGCGATTTTGCTGAAAACCAAGAGGGAAGCGCTTTTTTTATAACTTATGCGGATAGATAGCCTCTTAGGCTTACATCCGGAAGTTTTCACCTAGATAGACTCGGCGTACTGCGTCATTTTGAATAATTTGATCAGGTTTGCCTTCTGCTAGAACGCCTCCTTCACTAATGATGTAGGCGTGGTCGCAGATACCCAGTGTTTCACGGACGTTGTGATCAGTAATCAAAACGCCTATCTGGCGATCTCTTAAAAACCGCACGATTCGCTGAATTTCCCCAACAGCAATAGGGTCTACGCCTGCAAATGGCTCATCCAACAAAATAAACTTTGGTTGAGAGGCTAAGGCTCTCGCAATTTCTACGCGACGTCTCTCGCCTCCAGATAGTGAGAGTGCAGGATTATTGCGAAGATGGCTAATTTGCAGCTCGCCCAATAGTTCATCCAGGCGGTCTGATATTTCGGCTTTAGTCAGCGGCTTCCCACCATGGACCTGGAGCTCGAGGACTGCTTGAATATTCTCAGCCACATTCAGTTTTCTAAAAACAGAGGCCTCTTGGGGGAGATAAGACAGCCCCATGCGTGCCCGCTCATGAATCGGTAAATGAGTGATGTCGGTTCCATCCAATATGATGCGACCAGCATCCAGCGGAACTAATCCAACAATCATGTAGAAAGAGGTTGTTTTACCTGCACCATTAGGACCTAGAAGGCCAACCACTTCGCCACATTTCACCTCAACGGAAACATCATGCACTACCGTTCTGGAACCATAACGTTTTTGAAGCTTATGGGCGCTGAGGGTTGGCGTGACCTTGTTCTGAGCTAAATCCGTTGTCATTTCTCTAATGTGGCTTTTCGTCTTGGTGAAAGGATTGCTCGAGCTAAAGGCAGATCTTCTGTTTTTGTATTGGCAGGAGGCGTTACACGATAACGTTCTTTAATATCATCGTACTCAATTTTCCAGCCTTGCAGTTGATCTAGCATCTGCATATTGAGCGAGCGCTTCAGGTTAGCATTACCTGTGATGGTGAGCATCTCTGTTTTGGCATTGTAAGTAACATGGGCGCCGCGCCCTTGCATATACTCATCAGCAGGGCCTTCTCTGCGCTGTCTAAAGCTCGCCGTTGTATCACGCGCTCCTTTGACATCAACGAATTCATAGCCTTCTGGGTCAACTTGAATGCGACCATCTTCACCGGTAACGATGATGCTGCCCTTGATTAACAGAACTTGACCTTTTAAATCATAAATCTGTTGGACATCATTTACCGAAACTTTTTGCGCCTCAAGAATAATGGGCTTATCTTGGTCAGCTTTTTCAGCATGAGCAGGATAACTTAGCATCCATGCGCCAAGCACAAGTAAAATTAAAGGCAGGCGTTTCATGATTAACATTTTACTGCGTACCCCGTGGCGCACGTTCAATGCGACCTTTGACTTGGCCGGAAAGTGTCATACTTTGCTGAATATTGTCGAATGTTCCGCCATCAGTCGAATTCATGATCGACATTCCCTGCTCTAGAGTGACTGGTCGATTAGTCTCCATAATGTCGTCGTTAATCAGGACTTTGAAATAACTAGATGAAGCTTGCATGCGGAGAGTTGCAGGGGCTTTAGCAGTCGCCTCCTGTGCAGGGCGAAAGATGGTTACATTATTAAACAGCTC
>CALQED020000175.1 GCA_943329505.2 Polynucleobacter meluiroseus
CCACTGGGTAAGTCATCTACCCCTGCTGATATTGCCAAGGCCGCAGTATTTTTGGCGGACTCTAATGCTGTTACAGGAACTACTCTCTATGTAGATGGCGGACAACATTTACTATCCTCATCACGTGATGTGATGTTTAAAACGAATTAAGCGCCTTTAAAAGGTAACTAGGTAACTATTTATGCACGCTATTCTTTCCCATCCGGCCCTTATTGATTGCCGCCGTTTATTTCTGCGTGATTATGAGATTTATATCAATATCGGTGTTCATGACTTTGAGAAAAAAGCAGAACAGCGTGTTATTTTGAATGTGGATTTATATATTCCATTGGAAATGAATACGCCAACAAATGACCAATTAGATGAAGTGGTGGATTACGATTTTATGCGTGAGACCATTAAGGCGCGGGCTTCTCATGGGCATATTCATTTACAAGAAACTTTTTGTGACGATATTGTGAATGCGATGTTGTTGCATCCTAAAGTATTGGCAGCATGTGTCAGCACTGCTAAACCTGATGTTTACTCTGACTGCTATTCAGTAGGCGTCGAAGTATTCCGAATCAAGCAATCATAAAAAAGATTTCAAAAAGAATTGAATTGTCATGGGTGATATCCGCAAAGTAATCTTCGAAGAAAACAAGCTAGAGAAAAAACTCTGTCGCTTAGTGGGTCAAGCCATTGGTGACTTTGGTATGATCGAAGCGGGCGACAAAGTGATGGTGTGCTTGTCTGGTGGCAAGGACAGTTATGCCATGCTCGATATTTTGATGAAGTTACGTGAGCGTGCGCCAATTGATTTTGAAATTGTTGCGGTGAACTTAGATCAGAAGCAGCCCAACTTTCCCGCAGAGATTTTGCCAAATTACCTGCGTAACTTAGGCATTCCATTTCATATTGAAGAGCAAGATACCTACAGTATTGTGAAGCGCGTTATTCCTGAGGGTAAAACCACTTGCGGTTTATGTTCTCGTTTACGCCGTGGTATTTTGTATCGTGTTGCAGATGAATTAGGCGCTACCAAGATTGCCTTGGGCCATCATCGCGATGACATTCTAGAAACGCTCATGCTCAATATGTTCTATGCAGGTAAGCTAAAAGGCATGCCGCCTAAGTTGCGTTCAGATGATGGCAAGCATATTGTGATTCGTCCCTTGGCCTACGTTCCAGAAAAATTGTTAGAACGATATGCGGCTGACATGAACTTTCCTATTATTCCTTGCGATTTGTGTGGCAGCCAACCCAATCTGCAGCGCCAGGTGATGAAAGAAATGCTCCGCGATTGGGAAAAGAAACATCCCGGTCGCGTGGAAAATCTATTCCGCTCAATGCACCACATCGTACCCTCCCATTTAATGGATGGAGAGGCATTTGATTTTCAGAATCTTGAGATTTCTACCGAGTTAACTGGAATTGCCGCCAGGTCTGCTGGCGATAAGGCAATTGATGAGGCGGAATTAGACGAATTGGCTTGTGGAACCCTCATTCAGGGGACTTATAATCCCCCTTTATGAATATCGTGATATTGGCTGCTGGGCAAGGAAAGCGGATGAAATCTGCATTGCCCAAGGTCCTGCAAACTTTGGCAGGTAAACCCCTTCTACAACATGTCCTCAATACTGCTTTATCTCTCCAAGGAAAGTCTTCTAAGCATGGGCCGATAGTTGTTGTCGGACATGGCGCTGCAGACGTTAAAGAATTCCTAGCAAGTGCTGCTAAAGAAGATTCTAGATTTAGCAAAGTAAGCACTGCTCTTCAGGCCCAGCAAAAAGGTACTGGACATGCACTGCTACAAGCATTGCCTAAGCTTGATGTACAAGAGCCTACTTTGGTTTTGTATGGTGATGTACCGCTGACCACCCAAAAGACTTTAAGTAAATTAGCCAAATTGGCCGACGGTGTACGTGGCAAAGATTCCGCATTAGCCCTCCTCACTCAGAATCTCAATAAGCCAACAGGTTATGGCCGCATCGTACGTGACGCCGATGGTTCAGTGAAAGAGATTGTTGAAGAGAAGGATGCTTCTGCTCTACAAAAAGCGATTCAAGAAATTAATACGGGCATCATGGTATTGCCAACGAATGCCTTGAAGAAATGGCTTAAAGCATTGCGATCTAGTAATGCTCAGGGTGAGTATTATTTAACCGATGTCATTGCGATGGCCGTTAAAGATGGTGTTCCTATTCGCACGACGCAAGCCGATGATGAGTTTGAAACCATTGGCGTGAATAGTCGCGACCAACTGGCTAGCTTAGAGCGAGTGCATCAACTGAATATTGCGCATCAATTAATGGCTGCGGGCGTATCGCTTGCTGACCCAGGGCGCATTGATGTCCGCGGGACTTTAGAGTGCGGCACAGATGTTTCAATAGACGTCGGCTGTGTATTTGAAGGCTACATCACTCTTGCAGCCGGTACCAAGGTTGGCCCCTACTGTGTGATTCGTAATAGCGTGATTGGCAAAAATGTTGCTATTCATGCTTATAGCCACTTAGACGGAGCAAAGGTTGGCAATCATTCCATCATTGGGCCTTATGCTCGCTTACGTCCGGGCGCAGACTTATCCAATGATGTGCATATTGGTAATTTTGTTGAGGTAAAGAACAGCAAAATTGCTGCTAATAGCAAAGCTAATCACTTGGCCTATATTGGCGATTCTATTGTTGGTTCAAGAGTCAATATTGGTGCTGGCACGATTACTTGTAATTACGATGGCGTCAATAAGCACCAGACCATCATTGAAGATGATGTCTTCATTGGTTCAGATACACAATTGGTTGCCCCGGTACGAGTTGGGCGTGGCGCTACATTAGGTGCTGGTACTACTCTGACTAAAGATGCGCCCGCTAATCAATTAACGGTATCAAGAGCAAAACAAATTTCTTTGCAATGGCAGCGCCCCGTAAAGAAAGAGAAAATACAGGCGACCAAAAAAGGAACTGCTAAAAAAGTAGCCCCACAGAAGGCTGCGCCTAAAAAGATTGCAAAGAAAGCCATTCAGAAAGCAGTAAGGGGCAAAAATTAATGTGCGGCATTGTTGGGGCAGCATCTCATAAAAATATTGTTGATGTTTTAGTTGAGGGGTTGCGTCGTCTTGAATATCGCGGGTATGACTCTTGTGGTTTTGCGGTCATTAATGGTGATGATGCTCAGCATCCGATTGAAAGAGCTCGAACCACTGCACGTGTTTCTGAGCTTGCCGAACAAGGCAAAGACTTTCGTGGCACTTTAGGTATTGCACACACGCGGTGGGCAACCCACGGCAAGCCAGATACGCAAAATGCGCATCCCCATATTTCTGATGGGCTCGTTGCGGTTGTTCATAACGGGATTATTGAAAACTACGAGGCGCTTCGTATAGAGTTAATAGCCGCTGGCTACGTCTTTACTTCTGAGACTGATACAGAAGTGATTGCGCATTTAATACATCAGCATTACGTGAGTACTAGCCAGAAAAATATTGCCCAATCTGTGAGGGCAGTTTTGCCTAAGCTGCATGGCGCTTATGCAATCGGCGTGATTGCGCAAGATAACCCCAAAACATTAGTTGGAGCTCGCGTAGGATCACCTTTAGTGGTGGCACTTGGAGATAAAGAAAATTTCCTCGCATCAGATGCTTTGGCATTAGCTGGACGCGCTCACTCGATGATGTATTTGGAGGAGGGTGATATTGCGATCTTGCGAGCAGATAGCATTGAAGTCATTGATCAGGCTGGTAAATCTGTAGAGCGTGATCGTAAGCCAATGCCAGCACAAGCAGACTCCGTAGATCTTGGACCTTATCAGCATTACATGCAAAAAGAGATCTTTGAGCAACC
>CALQED020000176.1 GCA_943329505.2 Polynucleobacter meluiroseus
GCCATGGGATCATGCATTTTTGGTGGCGAAGGAGGATGAAGGTCTAGTAACTTTCTTAGCCACTTTGCCTAATCACAAAACTGTAATCATGGAACATGTGCCTACTGTAGAAAATCTTGCTAATGCTGCTTTTATCATTTTGCAACCCGTTTTTAGTAAAGCATTTAGCGGTCGCTTGGAGCTCTCAGCGATTCGCTTATATGAAACTCCAAATTGTTGGGCCGACGTTCGCCCCTCTTAAATGAATTCAGCGGATCTCGATCATCAGTTTATGCAGCAAGCAATTGAGCAAGCTCAGTTAGCTGCGATAGCAGGCGAGGTTCCTGTTGGCGCTGTTTTAGTTCGCGATGGTCGGATAATCTCCAAGGCATTTAACAAACCCATATCCCTGCATGATCCGAGTGCGCATGCAGAAATGTTGGCTCTGAGAGAGGCTGCTAAGGGAGAGGAAAACTACCGATTACCCGGTAGCACTCTATATGTCACTCTAGAGCCTTGTGTCATGTGTTCTGGGGCGATCCTGCAGGCCAGGGTAGAGCGTGTTGTCTTTGGCGCTGCCGACCCTAAAACCGGAGCCGCAGGAAGCGTTTTAGATGTATTCTCTTCAAAACAAATCAATCATCAAACTAGCGTTGAGGGTGGCGTTATGAGTGAAGAGTGCGGCCAATTATTGCGTAGTTTTTTTCAGGAGCGACGTTGATCTCTATTCATTTGATTGCTCCTTCAGGCGCCAGCTTAGATGGCAAGAGTCCTTTAGCAGGTATTGAATGGCTCAAAAGCCAGGGGATTACGATTCAGAATCCTGAGTGTGTACAACGTGTGCATCAGCGCTTTGCCGGAAACGATGTAGAACGATTACATGAACTCAATCAATTAGCGGCCTTAGATCCTAAGCTGATTGTGATGGCAATGCGTGGAGGTTATGGCATTCATCGGCTGCTACCCAAGATTGAATGGAGTGCCATTGCACAAGCCGTTGAGAATGGACTGCAGATTTGTGGACATAGTGATTTCACGACATTTGAACTCGGACTATTAGCCAAGACTGGCGCTGTGACATTATCGGGACCAATGCTCAATTATGACTTTGGCAAAATAGATGAGAGCGGTAAGACTGCTATCCCAGATGGATGGATGTGGCAGCATTTTTTATCTGCTGTTCGAGATCGAAGGCTCGATTGCACGGTGAATGCAGCCCAAGTGTTCTTGGGACAAAGGACTATCGACACGATCAATGGAATGCTATGGGGCGGTAATCTCACCGTCTTAGCCAGTTTGATTGGCACAACCTATTTGCCCTCAGGAACTCAAACAAAAGGCGGTATTTTATTTTTAGAGGATATCAACGAGCATCCTTATCGTCTTGAGAGAACCTTAATGCAATTACTTGATGCAGGCGTATTAAGCAATCAGGCAGCAATAATGTTGGGAGGCTTTTCAGGATATCGTCTGTATGACAACGATAAAGGCTACACACTGGAGTCTGCGATTGAAGTGATTCGTGAGCGCTTGCCGAAAGCCATTCCCATCCTGACCGATTTACCATTTGGTCATCAGGCGAACAAGCTGACCTTACCCGTCGGAGCAAAAGCAACTTTAGATTACAGCGCTACTGGCTTTACTCTCAAAGCCAGTTGGTGAAAATGTCTTTGAGAGCATCTTTGGGAGCATTAGCCTCTCACATTTTTTTATGTGTAGCGCTTACTTTCACAGGGGTTGTTATGGCAGTTGAAGAGCCGAAATATTCTGTTCTTGAAAAGTCGCCACCATTTGAGTTGCGCTCTTATGCGCCGATGATTGTGGCCGAGGTTCAGGTAGAGGGTGATCTGGATGAGGCATCAGGTCAAGGCTTTCGACTCATTGCGGCTTATATCTTTGGGCAGAATCAAGTGAGTGAAAAAATTGCCATGACTACGCCAGTTGCGGTAGAGGAGCAGACTTCTAAAAGCGCGAAGATAGCCATGACCACGCCGGTGAATATTGAGAGTAAGGCTGGGCAATGGATGGTGTCGTTTGTAATGCCCTCTGAATACACCATGGATTCTTTGCCTAAACCGCTAAATTCAAAGGTTCAGCTGAGGCAAATCCCTGCAACTAAAAAAGCAGTGATTAGCTTTTCTGGTTTCTATGACAGCCAAAAAGTTGCTGAAAAAACGATTGAACTAGAAGGGTGGATGAAGACCAAAAATCTCCAAGCGATTAGCGTATCAAAGTTTGCACGCTATAACCCACCTTGGACGCTACCCTTCATGCGTCGCAATGAGATCATGTTCGATGTGCGTGACTAGATAAGCCTAAGCTTATCTTTTAAGCCTCAAAACTCTTTAGCAAGAATTGCGCTCCACCACCAATACCCAAAGCTTTGGTGAGGGTGGGTAGTGCTTCAGTAAGATGCTGCTCCAGTGTCCATGGTGGATTGATAATAAACATTCCACTAGCCTGAAGACGACGCTCGCCGGGTGCGTTTTCAATTCGAAGTTCCGTATGAAGCCAAGAGCGGTTATGGGCGGCACAAATCTTTTTCATGCGATCAGGTAAGGCGGCTGACTCTCTTCTCGAGAGTATGGGATACCAAATTGCATAGCAGCCATTAGCAAAACGTTCTAAGGATGCTTGAATGGCATCCTCTAAATGTCGATAGTCTTGTTTATCTTCATAAGAGGGATCAATTAATACTAGGCCACGTCTACTCGGTGGCGGTAGCAAGCCCTTGAGTCTACTAAAACTATTGTCTGCATAAATATCGATTTGCTTCACTTGTGGAAGATTGCCAATATTATGACGAAGAATATCAATCTCTTTAGGGTGTAGTTCAAACAACTTTAAGCGGTCTTGTGGTCGCAAAAGTCGTGCCAGAATGAAAGGCGACCCTGGGTAAGTCTTGAGTTGCCCTGTAATATTTTCTGCCTCAATACAATCTAGATACTTTTGTACGCTATCAGGAATCAGGTTGCCAGCATCTCTGAATTTCAGTAAACGAAAGATACCACCTTCAGCCTCTTTACTAACGGCTGCAAAACCATCTTCCAAGCTATAAATACCGGCGCCAGCATGGGTGTCGACGATCGTCAGGGCCACAGGTTTTTCCTGTAAGTACTCAACAAGATGAACCAGAGTTAGATGCTTCAATATGTCAGCATGACTGCCAGCATGAAATGCATGTCGATAACTAAACATAAGGAGCTATGCTGAGCTTCTAGGTGAATTGTTCAATTGTGCTTTAACAAACAATATTAAGGTAATGGCGACAATGACAATGGAAGCATATTGCAAGGGCAGATTTAATTCGAGATCCATGATTTGGGTGTAATGCGCATAAATAGCAGCTACGCCTCCTAATGCAATCAAATAAGACCAAATACTTTTGGGTCTCAGTTGAGTCTCTGGAACATATTGAGCAAGAACTGCGCCTAACATGCCACACCAGATCCCAACCCCGGCACCAGCCAATACATCGGTGAGCCAATGTGCGCCCACTGCGTTGCGAGATAGTCCTACTAATGCGGCCACTATGAACAATACCCATAGATAGTTACGTTTACCCCGAGCGCAGACAAAATACATGGCACTTGCAATCGCAAAGGCTGTAAGGGTATGGCCCGAAGGAAATGCTTTGTGCAGCAAGGGTTCACCAATACGATAAAAACTGCCATGGTCTAAAAGGCCGGCTGGTCTTGGAAGATTAAATAGACTTTTGAGGACGATGCTGGCAATTGCAGAGATTGCTCCTGCAAAAATTCCGGCAGTGAGTAGGCGGGGCGCTAACAGGAGTAATGGAAAGGCTAATGCAAATACACCCCAGCC
>CALQED020000177.1 GCA_943329505.2 Polynucleobacter meluiroseus
AACGCCCGAGCTGGTTAGCTCGCTTCGTCCGGTATGTCTAGATCTTGGTGGTATTGCTAAAGGCTTTGCTGTGGATATGGCTGTTAGGACCCTCATCTCTGAAGGCATTTCATCTGGTCTAGTGAATGCAGGGGGTGACTTGAGAGTCTTTGGAAATACCCCTAAGCCTATCCACATTCGCAATCCAAAGAATCCTGCAGAGCTCATTGAAGTGGGCATGCTTCAAAATGCGGCATTAGCTACTAGTAGTCTTTATTTTGCAAAAAGAGATACCTATGAAAGCCACCTCATCAACCCTCTAGCAAAGGAAGAATCGGCTATCTATGTGCAATCAGCAGATTCCTATTCCATCCTAGCAAAAGAGTGTGTGTATGCAGATGCTCTCACTAAAGTATTAGCCTTATCTAAAGAAGCCCATCATCCCTGTTTTGCCAAATTCTCTGCGCAAGTCATTCGGATTGCATTATGAGCCGTCTGGGGAAGATGCCAAGCTGGCAAAGATGGTTTGTGACTCTTGGAATCTTGAGTTGCTCGCTCAGCGGAAGCATTTACCTAATAGGCCATGAATTCGAGATTAAGCGTTCAACCCTGGGTTCTCATAGTATTTTGGCAATACATGGAGTGACAGCCCTGCTTGCTACTCTTGCACTAGGGTCTACATTGCCCTTTCATCTCAAGTCAGGCCTAAAGTCTAGGCGAAAATGGATTAGTGGTTTAAGCCAGTTGAGCTTCTTGGGCGTATTAATGATTACCGGCTTACTACTGTATTACGGACCAGCAAGTATTCGAGAAATCGTCGTCAGTACTCACTGGATCATTGGGCTACTATTTTTTACTATCTTTTTACTGCATGTGTTTAAGGTCCGCGATCGTTAGAGATTGAAGCTAGGACACCTATTGCATAGGAGGTATTTTGATATCCTAAAAACTTACATCAAGCATCCCAAATATCCGAATCATCATTGCAATTTAGCTATGCACTCGCTTGAGTGTGGTCACTACCTTTTGCAGTAGTATTTATAGAGCAAACCCATGACAGCTATAGCAACCTCACTGGCCAAGGAATAGTAAATTTGTTTACCTTCCCTACGCGTCTTTACTAACTTTTCTTTACGTAATACTGTTAATTGCTGTGATAGTGTGGGTTGATGTAAGTCTAAAGCAGCCTCAAGATCACTGACGCATTTTTCACCCTGACCAATCTCGCATAACAACATCATGCGATCGCTATTAGATAAAACTTTCATTAATTTGCAAGCATCGTGTGCTGATGTCTGCATTTTTTTAAGCTCAGATTTAGTAATGGCCATGTCAAAGAGTATTCAGTGGAATTTTTAAGTACGACTTGCCATTAGCCTCAGGCTCAGGCAGATGGCCTGCACGAATATTGACCTGAATAGATGGCAATATGAGATTTGGCATATCCAGAGTAGCGTCACGCTGATTACGCATGCGTACAAAGTCATCCTCACTCACGCCCTCATGTACATGAATATTGGACTTCTTTTCTTCTTCTACCGTTGTGCAATAAGCCACAGGCCGATCAGTAGGCGGGTAGTCATGACACATATATAACTTTGTTTTATTTGGATAAGCCAATACCTTTTGTATAGACTGATACAAAGTCCTGGCATCGCCTCCTGGAAAATCACATCGCGCTGTGCCAACGTCCGGCATAAAAAGCGTATCTCCAACAAATAGAGCATCCTCAATTTCATAAGCCATACATGCAGGAGTATGGCCAGGAACATAAAGGGCTTTTAAGGAGAGGGCTCCAAATGATAATGATTCCCCATCCTTTAATAAGTAATCAAATTGGGATCCATCGATAGCAAATTGTTCGCCAAGATTAAAAACGCCTTTAAAAACGTTCTGCACACTCGTAATGTGATTACCAATCACTATCTTCCCGCCTAATTTACCTTGAATATAAGGAGCCGCAGTGAGATGATCAGCATGGGCATGGGTTTCTAAGATCCATACCAATTGCAATTGCTCACTTTGTATAAATGCAATGACTTCGTCGGCAGAGCGCGTCAAAGTTCTGCCTGATTTGGACTCAAAGTTCAATACTGAATCGATGACGATGCAGGGGCTTGCTTTGCCAGAGTAAACGACATAGGTAAAAGTCCAAGTTTCTGGATCAAAGAATGCCTGAATATCCGCACGACAGGTTTGGTTCACAATGGCCTTTCTTGGCAAGTTCATTTTGACTATTGAACAGAGTTTATTATATATATTTATATAATAAATGAATGTATAAATCTATATCCATGGACGACTCCTGATTCCTTTTGGTTGCGCCCACTTCTTTATCTCTATCCTTGGATACTCTAAGCGAATTCCGAGAAATTAAGGATCAAAGCCAAAAAAGAAAAAGCCCTTAAATCTAAGGGCTTTTCTCTCAGCGCTTGACTGCTTTATGGCCGCTTAGTGACTGCTTAGTGACTGCTGGCACCACCTAAGTAAGCTGCTTTCACTGCTGGGTCATCCTTGAGCTTAGCTGCCGGGCCATGGGTTGCAATTTTTCCATTCTCTAATACATAGCCATAGTCTGCAACGTTCAAAGCTGCTGCTGCGAACTGCTCCACCAATAACATCGTGACGCCTTGGGATTTAAGATTGGAAATAATCTTAAATACTTCCTCAACCAAAATTGGCGCAAGGCCCATAGATGGCTCATCTAAGAGAATAATGTCTGGGTTGAGCATCACAGCTCGTGCCATTGCCAACATCTGCTGCTCACCACCAGATAAAGTACCTGCCAATTGATTGCGACGCTCTTTTAAACGCGGGAACATTTCTAAGGACTTTTCTAAGTCATCCTTAATATCGCCCTTTGGACGGCTTCCTGTAAAGCGTGGAAATGCGCCCAGCAATAAATTATCAGTCACTGACATGGTTGTGAAAACCCGACGACCTTCTGGACTATGAGCCAACCCTAAGCGTGCGATCTTATGAGAGTCATAGCCATCAATTTTTTCACCACTCAAGGTAACTTCACCTGCACTTGGCTTAATCATGCCAGTGATAGCACGCATCGTCGTTGTTTTGCCTGCACCGTTAGAGCCGATCAAAGTAATCACTTGGCCCTTAGGAACATCAATATTGATGCCGTGGAGGACTTTGACTTTGCCGTAGCCGGCTTCAAGATTCTTAATAGATAACATGGTATTTACCGATTCAATATTGTTCTAGTGATTAAGTACCCAAGTAGGCATGAATCACCTTCTCGTCTGCCTGAACTTCTGCTGGCTTACCTTCTGCAATCTTCTGACCGAAGTCCAATACAGAAACAGTATCGCAAACCGACATCACCACATCCATGTGGTGCTCAATCAGGATGAATGTAATGCCGTTGTCGCGAATCTTACGGATGATGCGCAAGAGTTCTTTGATATCCGGAGCAGTCAAACCAGCGGCTGGCTCATCTAGGAGGAGCAATTGCGGGTCGAGCGCCAATGCGCGAGCAATTTCGAGTAAGCGCTGCTTACCGTAAGGCAAATTACGCGCCTCTTCATTCGCCAAGTCATCTAAGCCAACAAACTTTAGCAATGCCATTGCACGCGCATGTGCTTCAGCTTCTTCCTTCTTGTAGCGCGGTAGATGCAGCGCAATCTCCAGCATGTTCGATTTAAACGTGTGATGTAGACCAACCAAAATATTTTGAATGGCGGTCATCTCACCGAAGAGCTGAACGTTTTGGAATGTACGAGCAATACCAGACAGGGCAATGTCAGATGAAGTCTT
>CALQED020000178.1 GCA_943329505.2 Polynucleobacter meluiroseus
CAAAGGCAGGCGTTTCATGGCAAACATTTTACTGTGTACTCCGTGGCGCACGTTCAATGCGACCTTTGACTTGACCGGAAAGCGTCATACTTTGCTGAATATTGTCAAATGTTCCGCCATCAGTCGAATTCATGATCGACATTCCCTGCTCTAGAGTGACTGGTTGATTAGTCTCCATAATGTCGTCGTTAATCAGGACTTTGAAATAACTAGATGAAGCTAGCATACGCAGGGTTGCAGGTTCTTTAGCAGTCGCTTCCTGTGCTGGACGAAAGATGGTTGCATTGTCAAAGAGCTCTAGGATAGTGAGGTCACCATCTAGGTGTCCGGTATTCGATTTCACAGTCACAGGCGCTTTATCTGGCTGGAACAGTCGCATGCGAGGAAGATCAATGTCGATTGATGCGTCATCGTCATAATGGATCACTTTCTTACCCAAAATTCTGTATTTCGTATTGCCTTGCTCATTCAAGGCTGTGAGTGCACCCTCCTTAATAGTGTAGTCGGGCTCATGAAGACGAGCGCGCTCTAGTAAGGAGCTTTCTGGAGGGGTATTTTTTTTCACAAGCCAAAAAGTCGCAAGAGTTAAGGCGCCCATCAATATCAAAGGCATGAGACGCAATAGCGTACGCCCAATACTCAGTTTGATCAGTTGAGAATTCAATTGCATTGATTACTGGCAAGACTTATTTAGCAATTCATCGTAGCGGTTTTGGGACTTAAGAATGAGGTCACATGCTTCGCGTACAGCACTATCACCACCAGTACGGTTGGTTACAAAATGCACAAATTCTTTAACAGCTTCATGCGCTTGAAACGGAGCAATTCGAAAGCCTGCATTTTTCATCATTGCTAGATCTGGCCAGTCATCCCCCATCACTGCGCAATCACTGCTTTTGAGCCCAAGCGCTTTCAGCACTTCTTCTAAGGCAAGCGCTTTATTTTCAACGCCCATATGAACATGTTTAATGCCTAGTTCTTCAGAGCGAGCGAGGACCATTTTTGAATTTCTACCAGTGATAATGACTGTTGGAATGCCACATTGTTCTAACAGTTTGATTCCTAAACCATCCTGAATATCAAAAGCTTTCAAAGATTCTTTACCATCCGCCCCAATCCACACCTGTCCATTGGTTAGCACTCCATCAACATCCAAGACTAGCAGTTTGACCTTGCTTGCGCGCTCCCATGCTTGTGGATAGTGAGAGAGGGGATTGGTATTGTGGGTGTTAAAGGCGCTAGACATAACTGAATGAGATGGCTTACTGAGTTAAATCACTTTAGCTGCAAAGAGATCATGAAGATTTAATGCACCCAATAGGCTACCGTCTTTAGCAGTAACTACCAAATGATTAATGCGATGTTTTTCCATCATCTCAATGGCTTCTTCCGCTAATAACTCCGGGGGGATGGTGCGGGGGCTAGCAGTGGTTGCATTTTCAAGGGTGATGTCATTGAGGTTAGTATTTTTTTCCAAGAGCCTACGTAAATCGCCATCAGTCAAAATACCGAACACTTTTTGTTTTTCATCCAATGTAACAACCATGCCCATTCGCTTAGCAGTCATTTCTAGCAAGGCATCCTGTAAGGACGCTTGAGTAGAAATTTTAGGCGTGTCATCATAGCTTCGCATCACTTCGCTGACATGCATTAATTGTTTGCGACCCAATCGACCGCCCGGATGAGAGCGCTGAAAATCTTCTGCCTGAAATCCGCGCGCATCTAATAAAGCAACAGCTAATGCGTCACCCATGGCTAATGCAGCAGTTGTACTAGTTGTAGGGGCAAGATTGAGTGGGCAGGCTTCTTTTTCAACGCTAGTATCTAAATGAGCATCCGCTAATTTTGCAATCGAGGAATGTGGTGCGCCAGTTAAGGCAATCAATTTTGCACCAGTCCGTTTTACGATTGGTACGATAGTCAGCAATTCTTCAGTCTCACCAGAATTCGACAGCGCTACAAAAACATCGTCCCTCGTGACCATTCCTAAATCACCATGACTGGCTTCGGCTGGGTGTACAAAAAAAGCAGGTGAGCCAGTTGAGGCAAAAGTGGCGGCAATCTTCCGGGCAATATGCCCCGACTTTCCAATGCCCGAGACCACGATTCTGCCTTTACAGTCATGCAGTAATTCCACTGCGTATACGAGTGCATCTGCATTGACGCCTTCCAGGCGATCACGCATAGTTTGCAGTGCAGCAGCCTCAATACTGAGGGTGTCGCGAGCAAGCTTTAGGGTACGTTCACGAGTCTTAGCTATCATCAAGTAAGTATATGCCGTCAGTCCTTCAATTAACTCTCATTCTCCTAGCCGCTGGTGTGGCTGGAGTCGTTATTTTCCGCTATTTTGGCTTACCCCCTATTTTGGGCTATTTGGCGATTGGCGTGTTGATTGGGCCGCACGCCCTCGCCTTGGCAAAAGATACTGAGACTGTGAAGTATTTAGCCGAGTTTGGGGTCGTTTTCCTGATGTTCTCGATTGGCTTGGAATTTAATCTCCATAAGTTGAGGTCCATGCGAACCATCGTATTTGGTCTTGGCGGCAGCCAAGTGATTTTAACGATGCTATTGGCCGTTCCCGCTGGCTTACTAATGAACTGGATTTACCCAATTTCTTGGCAGGCAGCCATTGCTTTAGGCGGTGCCTTGGCCATGTCTTCAACTGCCATTGTGACGAAATTAATTTCAGATCGAGCTGAGTTGGAAACAGAGCATGGCCGTAATGTCGTTGGCATTTTATTGTTCCAAGATTTAGCAGTAGTCTTTTTATTAATCTTGATTCCCTCTTTGGGAAAAAATCCAAAAGACCTATTCGTCGCTCTGTCTGCAGCTTCAATCAAGATTACGATTGCTCTGACTCTGATCTTCGTCATTGGCCAATCATTGATGAGTCGCTGGTTTAGATTGGTTGCCAAACTCCGTTCGCAAGAGTTGTTCATGTTGAATCTCTTGTTGATTGTGTTGGGTATGGCAGGCTTAACCGAGCACTTTGGTTTATCTCTGGCACTAGGCGCATTCTTGGCAGGAATTTTGATTGCCGAGACACCTTATCGTCATCAGGTTGAAGAGGACGTTAAACCATTTCGTGATGTTTTATTAGGACTCTTCTTTATAACAATCGGCATGCTCCTCGATTTCAATGTGATTCGAGATCAATGGCTGTTAGTAGCGTTACTATTGATTGCTCCGTTGATATTTAAGTTTGGCTTGATTGCCATCCTCTCCCGAGTATTTGGTTCCAGCCCTGGGATCTCGATCAGAACTGGCTTATGCCTGGCTCAGGCAGGCGAATTTGGTTTCGTCTTGCTGACTCAAATTGATGGCTTGGATTTAATTGACCCCGTATTGAGTCAAGCAGTTCTTGCTGCGATGTTGCTCTCCATGTTTTGTGCACCGTTTTTGGTTGAGTACAGCGATCGTATCGCAATGAGATTTTCCAGTAATGAGTGGCTATTGCAATCACTCGCGTTGACGCGCGTTGCGGCAAAAAGTGTCCGCAATGAAAATCACGTGATTATTTGCGGCTTTGGACGCTCAGGTCAAAGTTTGGCTCGTATGCTGGATCAAGAAAAGATTCCTTATATTGCTTTGGATTTAGATCCCGATCGCGTGAAAGAAGCGGCTGCTGCTGGTGATAACGTGGTTTATGGCGATGCCAGTCGTGAAAATTATTTAATTGCTGCTGGCCTATCTAGAGCAAAGACGGTGGTGATTACTTACGCTGATACTGCTGCCAG
>CALQED020000179.1 GCA_943329505.2 Polynucleobacter meluiroseus
TCTGATCGTTTTGCATATGGAAAGACATGCTTATTCTCCAGACTTCACGCGCGCACCGGTTACAAAATATGCCAGTAAGTCATTCCCAAAACGGTTGAGGTCAGCGATAAAGAGTTTATTGGCGCGATTGATAGCGTTGAATCCAAGTACAGCAGGGATCGCCACAGCAAGGCCTAAAGCAGTCATGATCAAGGCTTCGCCAATTGGGCCAGCAACCTGATCAATTTGTGCGCTACCAGAGCTGCTGATCGAGACCAAGGCATGGTAAATCCCCCACACGGTACCGAATAAGCCAATAAAAGGAGCGGTTGCACCAGTAGAGCCTAGGAAGGTGAGACCTTTTTGCAGGCTGGCGGCCATCGTATCAATACCATTTTTAATACTGCGAGCCATCCACTCAGAATAGTTCAAGGTTTGTAAAAGTTCGCGATGATTACTCGCCTGACTTTGATGATGAACCGAAGCGCTACTAGCAGATTTAGCAATCTGATAGTAAGGGTTCAGCGTGGGATTGCTAAAGGATTGCAGACCTTGTTCAATTGAAGTTGCACGCCAGAATTGGTCGAGCTCAGGTTTCAACTTGCGCAGATTGCGTAACTCCCAGAAGCGACTCAGTAAAATCACCCAGGTGACAATTGAACATGTTAGTAAGGCGATTGCGACAAAGCGAGTGATCATGTCGCCTTCAAGCCAGAGATTTGCAATTCCAAATGGTGTATTCATAGTCGTTAATTCTTGAGATTAAATTTAATTAAAAGATTCGTAGAAATTCTTTGGGGTGAGCCATTTACTAAAAAAGGTTTAAAACGATAACGTTTACCGATATCTGCAGCTGCACGATCGAGTCTAGGGTAGGAGCTTGATTGCAATAGGGCAACATCTTCCACTTCACCCGTCTCGGAAATAATTAAACGTACCACCACAGTACCTTGCTCACCCGATCTTTTGGAGAAGGAAGGGTAATAAGCATCTGCATCTGGTAGATAGACGACGATCAGTTTACCAATGTCTGTCTGAATCGGTGTGCCGCTTGTGCCACCAGCCGTTGAAGGTGCAACAGCTGCATTTTGTAGCTGATTTTGTGACGGTGATTCACTTTTTTGCTGCTGACTTGCATTTTCTGGCGGCGGCGGTGTTGGATTTTGTGAAGACTTTTCTTCGACCGCTTTCTTCTTAGGCTCTTCCTTAGCCTCCTTGGGTTTAGGGGGTGAGGGCGCGGGCGCGGGAGCGGGAGCCTGTTGACTCTTCTTGGGGGTCGTATCGGGGCTCACCAAATTGGCCATGACGCGTTCATCATCCATTTTTTGAGGACGTGTTGCGAAATGCAAGAACTCAAGAGCGGGTAGGGCATGCATTAAGACCACGATCACAATAATGATGCGTTCCGTTTTCGTAAACGGGAGACGCTCATTGATCTTTGTCAAAAGCCCGCTCATCGAATAGTACCCAATCCAGTTGAGCTGACTGCGTGCGCCTCAAGATTGCTCTGCATCAAATCACGAGCCATCTTCAGCAATACACGATCATCCTTGCTGCTCACAAAGGTCACGGAGCCACAATGATCTGAGGTTACATTGTCATGTGATGGGAGTTGCTCAACTTGGCGCTTAAGTTGTCTGACGACTGCTTCACTCGTGTCGATCAGGGTAATCGAGTCACCTAATAACTTACGAATGGATTTTCTGAGAAAGGGGTAGTGGGTGCAACCCAGTACCAAGGTATCCGAGCCGGCATCTTGAATTGGTTCAAGATGTTTTGCTAATAAATCTAAAGTTTCTTCACTATCCGCTTTACCAGCTTCGATGAGCGGTACTAGTCCAGCCCCAGCTTGCTTAATGAAACTGCAATGATGGGGTAGGGTAGCTAACAATGCATTGAACTTATCACTCTTCAGAGTAGCTTCCGTGGCCAAGACACCTACAATCCCATTTTGAGATTGCATAGCAGCAGGTTTGATTCCGGGCTCAACACCAATTACAGGCACCTGTACTGTTGCACGAATCTGTTGGATTGCTTCAGCAGTCGCCGTATTACAGGCAACAACAATTGCGTCGCAGCCAGCGTCTGCTAAATACTGGCACAAACTTAAACTGCGATGAGTAATCCACTCGCTCGATTTTTCTCCATAGGGTGCATTGGCAGAATCTGCAAGATAAATATAATCATGCTGCGGCAGCTGACGCAGGGCTTCATCCAAAATGGATAAGCCGCCCACGCCAGAATCAAAAACGCCGATCAGTGCCAATGCCGTACCAACTAAGCAATATTGACTGGGATATTGCCAATCTTGGCTTGCCAATCACGCGGACCTTCGTGATGCATTGAAATACCTTCTGAGTTCACTGCAACGGTCACAGGCATATCTTTAACATCAAACTCATAGATGGCTTCCATGCCAAGGTCTGCAAAGCCAACAACCTTGGAAGTTTGAATGGCTTTGGATACTAAATACGCAGCACCACCAACGGCCATGAGATAAGCAGACTTATGTTTCTTGATCGCTGCAATTGCCTCAGGGCCACGCTCGGCTTTGCCAATCATGGAAATTAAACCTGTTTGAGCGAGCATCATTTCAGTGAACTTATCCATTCGGGTGGAAGTCGTGGGACCTGCTGGGCCAACAACCTCATCACGTACTGGATCAACTGGGCCAACGTAATAAATGATGCGATTTTTAAAGCTCACTGGTAATTCTTCGCCTTTGGCTAACATGTCTTGAATACGTTTATGAGCTGCATCACGACCTGTCAAGATCTTGCCGTTTAATAACAAGGTTTGACCAGGTTTCCAGCTAGCTACTTCCTCGGCGGTCAAGGTGTCTACATTCACACGTTTGGATTTTTGAACATCGGGTGTCCAGGTGACATCTGGCCAATCGGATAGGGAGGGGACCTCTAATTTTGCTGGACCATCGCCATGCAAATGGAAATGCACGTGACGGGTTGCAGCGCAGTTAGGGATCATGGCGATGGGTAATGAAGCAGCATGGGTTGGGTAATCTAAGATTTTGATATCGAGCACTGTCGTCAAGCCACCCATGCCTTGGGCGCCAATACCTAATTTATTAACCTTGTCATAGATTTCAAGACGTAATTCTTCTACACGATTTTGAGGACCACGAGCAATAAGTTCTTGAATATCAATTGAACCCATCAAAGATTCTTTAGCCATCAACATCGCTTTTTCTGGAGTACCACCAATCCCAATACCCAGAATGCCAGGAGGGCACCAGCCAGCACCCATTGTTGGAACCGTCTTCAGAACCCATTCAACAATGGAGTCAGAAGGATTGAGCATCGCCATCTTGGCTTTATTTTCAGAGCCACCGCCTTTAGCAGCACAAATGACTTCGACCTCATCACCCGGAACGATTTCGTAATGGATTACTGCAGGGGTATTGTCACCAGTATTGTTCCGTTTGCCTGCTGGGTCAGCCAATATTGAAGCGCGCAACATATTCTCTGGATTAAGGTAGGCGCGACGTACACCTTCATTAACCATCTCGGTGACACTCATCGTGGCGTCTGGCCATTGCACATTCATACCGATCTTGAGAAACACCACAGAAATACCTGTGTCCTGACAAAGCGGGCGGTGGCCTTCAGCACACATCCGACTATTGGTCAAAATTTGGGCAATCGCATCTTTCGCTGCCTCACCTTTTTCTAGTGTGTAGGCCTTGCCCATGGCATCAATGAAATCCTTGGGGTGGTAATAAGAA
>CALQED020000180.1 GCA_943329505.2 Polynucleobacter meluiroseus
CTGCTGCAAATGGAATAACAATGCGAATCGGTTTATTTGGGTAGGATGATTGGGCACTTGAAACGCTGGGATACCCAGTTGCAATCCCAGTTAAAGCTGCGCCTAAGCCTTTGATAAGCAATCTACGATTACTGTCAGCATGATCATTGGTACTCACTTTAGAGCTCCTTCCCAATCGTAAATTTCCAGCCAAGTGTCTCTAATTTATCAACCATACCTTGACCATATTTTTTGCTAATGGCTTCAGCAGTTTCGGGGACGCGATCCACATCATCAAACTCATCTCGCTGGCCTTGAATAATGACCATCAGATGCGCATCCTCATTGGAGCGATTGATGAATCTTCTGGTTACGCGTGGAGGCATGGCAATTAAATCCAAGTGATCCAAGATGATAGATTCTTCGCCATGATCGCCCCACTGTATTTCCCATTTACCCGTGAGAGCCATAAAAGTTTCATGGGTGTGGTAGTGGACATGCAGCCCTGGACCCTGATTAGGTGGGCAAGTTGCAATCCCTAGACGGAATACCCCAGCATCCCCACCCTCCACCGCAGGCTTTGGTGATAGCTGACCTGGAAGTGGTCCAGGTGACATCACATTGCGTGTAGTCTTGGCCATAATCATCTCTAGCACATCAGGAGGAATACCTTTTTCTGCTAGATGCAGTTTTTTGACCGATTCGACTTCTTTAAAGCGCGCAATGCGAGATTTCATTTCTTCTTGAGTGGGTGTCCAGCGTTTCATTAAACCTCCGTTAATCAGATATTTTGATTGGATTGATTGATCAGTTTTTCAGAAAATGTTTAGCTGCCAAAGCTGCTGTTTTTAGTGCTTCATAAGCAGGTTCTAATGAGCCGCTATGCATCACAAAAGCATGAGGAAGTTTTGGATAACTTACGAATGTCGACTTTCCACCGGATGCAGTGATTTTCCGATGGGTTTCGATTGTGTCTTTTATTAAAGGGTCATCCTCCCCAGCTCCAAGCCAGACAGGCGGGAGATCATGCAAGTCATCCAAGAGTGGGACCGCATTGGCATTTGTTGAGAGCCCATCATGCCCAAGATATTGCTTCCACACCCATTGGGAATATGCTCTAGCCGCTGGATTGGGGCCGCCAGCATTGTTATAGAACAGTGTTAGTCCTGCGAGAGTGTGATCTCCTTTATCCCTCAAGGTAAGAGCGCAAGAAAGAGCGATAGTGGCTCCTGCAGATTCTCCAAACAATACGAAACTCTGATTGCTAATCCCAAATTGGCTTGCGTTTTGTTTTAGCCAAGAAATGAGTTGTAATACCTCATCTCTTTGAGTTGGATACTGAAATTCAGGTGTGCGGCGATAGTCAATCGCACACACCACGCATCCACTGAGTAAAGATAGGCTGCGCATCGTTCTCGCGTGTGAGTCTAGTGAGCCCGCCCAAAATCCTGCCCCTCTGATAAAAATAATGCAGGGAAGCGAGTCTCCTACTTCTGGATAGACCAGGCGAATAGGAATAGCGCCACAGGGCCCATCAATTTCTAAGTCCTTTTCAGAGCTAACTTCAGGCAAATTCTGGTTCAAGCTTTGAAAATACAGATCTTGCTTAGCGCGAGCCTCCTCAATTGAGGAATTCAATGGATCGGCTGCTGAAAAACCGGATAAAGACTGCTCTTGGGCAGCCTCGGAATAGGTCGCAAACAAATCATCTCCTGAATTTTTTTGGATGCCAGCACATGTCTAGCAAATTTTTTTCATTCTATGCCTAAAATCAACTACCATGAAAAAAACTATTCAATGGGGGCAAGCATGCATCGCAAGATCTTAGCTTTATTACTTTTGACCTTAGGGTTTTCTCTAGTCACCTCGCCAACCTTTGCTCAATCAAGCACATATCCGAATAAGCCAATTCGTTTTATCGTGCCATTTGCGCCCGGCGGATCAACAGACGTTACCGCTCGCCTCTTAGCGCAAAAGCTCAGCGATATTCTCAAGCAACCCGTTTTTGTTGAGAACCGAGCTGGTGCAGGAGCGAGCATTGGTATTCAAGCGGTTGCTAGCGCTGCTCCAGACGGCTATACATTTTTAGTGACATCCCCAGCGTTCTTAGTAAATCCAGCCTGGAGTGGCGCTGCTGGATATAACCCCGAAAAAGACTTCGCACCCGTCTCGATGGCCAGTACGCTTCCGATGGGAATATTTGTTGGTGAAAAAGTGAATGCCAATACTTTGTCTGAGTTACAGCAATTAGCGACAAAGGAAAATCTTTCTTATGCCACTGCCGGAAGTGGCACGCCACCAAGCATTACCTGTGAAAATTTATTTCGCTTAATTTGGAAAGCAGATGTAACGCATATCCCATACAAAGGATCTGGGCCGGCATTATTGGCAACCGTTGCTGGCGAAACAACCATTACCTGTGGCGCAATGACAGGAGTTACCCCCTTTGCGAAGCAAGGTAAGGTAAAAGTTTTAGCAGTATCAAGCGATAAACGCCTAGCTAGCCTGCCAAATGTGCCTACAGTGGTTGAGCTTGGTTATCCAAATTTAAGAGATGATTTATGGACCGGCATCTTTGCACCAGCCAAGACACCGGCAGATATCAAAGAAAAAATGAACCAGGCAGTCAATCGCGCCTTGACCTATCCAGACTTGCTAGAGAAGTTCGAACAAAATGATTTGCTACCTTTTGGGGGCAGCATCAAACAAACGACAGACTACGTTAATGCCGAAACAGAGCGTTGGGATAAGACCATCAAAGAGGTTAAGGCTAAAAGTAAAAATTAAGTATTGATGATGACGTACTGAGTAAAGCCATGTTGACTGAGAATATAAACCTTACTTAAGATGCCACTCAAAAGACAAAACCCTCATCATTGCTGATGAGGGTTTTACTTTTCTAAAGAACACAGTTAGAACTTCAACTTCATTAAAAATAGGCTTGACCACGCTCTACTGGTGGCTCCCACTCACATTCAGACCATGGGCCATCGCCATTTTCTTTGATGTAAGAAATATTTCCTTCTTTTGTTGGTTTATGGGTACCGTCAAAGAAGTTCTGTAGCCAATCAAAGACATAGTCATGGCAATCCATGCCGCCCAAGTTGCCAATGCTCCAGAGTGGGTGATATTGATTTTCAAAAACCCACATCTCCTTAGGCACCTTCAAGTCATCATAAGCCTCAATCGCATCCTCTAGAGGACAAAGCGGATCAAATTCACCAGTGACTAGCAAGGTTGGGCATTTGATCTTGTCTAAATGGCCTCTCACCGTCATATTCTTTGCGACCTCTTCATCGAAGCGCTCTTCATCCTCATAGCCAGCCATATACATAAACATTTGCTTAAAGCGTGGTGAAGATTGAGTAAAGATGGTGTTGTTCGGATTAAAGCAAGCTACTGAAGAAACCACTACTGCTGCACGATGGTCGTAGCTTGAAAGTCTTAATGACCAATAGCTACCCATGCTAATGCCATAGATTGCAATCTTATCTTTATCAACTTCTGGTCGTGTCATCAAATAACTAATTACTGCTGCACCTGCGCGCTCATAGTTATCACCTACAGCTCTAATTTTTTGAATATTAGAGTTACCCTGACCAGGACCATCCATTGCGAGAACATGGAATCCACGCGCTAAGCCAATATTGTGGTACGCCTTAGGAAATACTTCTTTTGTTTGATCCATACCAGGCACATAGATAACAACAGGTGC
>CALQED020000181.1 GCA_943329505.2 Polynucleobacter meluiroseus
AACACGATTTACCTGATGAACTTGGTGTGCCCGATATTCAACTGATGCTGACTGAAGAGCTAGCAGTCATTGATAACGTCGCCGGGAAAATTTTTCTCATTGTCTATGCCGACCCAAGTATCAGTGATAGTTTCGACAATGCGCAGACTCGCTTGAAAGAAATCCTTGCCTGTCTTAGTCAGCAAGTGAGCATACCCCCTTCTTTAGCCAGCACCAAAACTGAACTCATTCGTAAATTCAAGGCAGCTGATTTTGAAGATGCAGTTCGTAAAACCAAGGAATATATTTTGGCTGGCGATTGTATGCAGGTGGTCATTGGTCAACGCATTAGCAAACCATTTACCGATTCGCCGCTCGCACTTTATAGAGCCTTGCGTTCATTAAACCCGTCACCCTATATGTATTTTTACGATTTTGGCGATATGCAGATTGTTGGCTCTTCTCCAGAAATCCTAGTGCGCCAAGAAAAGCGCGCTGCAGAAAAAATTGTGACAATTCGGCCGCTAGCCGGTACACGACCTCGTGGTGCTAATTTAGAAGAAGATGAGCGCCTAGCGAAAGAGCTCTTAGCAGACCCCAAAGAAATTGCTGAGCACGTCATGCTGATTGATCTTGCCCGCAATGACGTTGGTCGCATTGCTAAAACTGGCTCTGTCAAAGTGACTGAGTCCATGTCGATTGAGAAGTACTCTCACGTACAACACATCGTGAGCTCTGTAGAGGGTGAACTTTTAGACAATATGAGCAATATGGATGTTTTACGTGCAACCTTCCCCGCAGGTACTTTATCTGGCGCCCCAAAAATTCGGGCGATGGAAATCATTGATGAGATGGAAATGGTGAAGCGTGGTGTTTATGGTGGCGCAGTAGGTTACCTCTCTTTCTCAGGCGATATGGATGTAGCAATTGCGATTCGTACTGGTGTGATTCGGGATGGCATGCTGCACTCGCAAGCAGGCGCTGGTGTTGTGGCAGACTCAGACCCAACTGCTGAATGGAAAGAGACTGAAGCGAAGGCACGCGCCGTATTAACTGCGGCTGATTTAGTACAAGGAGGACTTGATGCTCCTAATGATTGATAACTACGATTCCTTTACCTATAACCTCGTGCAGTACTTTGCAGAATTAGGTGAAGAAGTTAAAGTTTTCCGCAATGATGAAATTGCTGTTGAAAAAATTGCAAAACTGAATCCTGCACGCATTTGCATCTCCCCAGGACCATGCAGCCCAGCAGAAGCAGGCATTTCTGTGGAGACTATCAAGCAATACGCTGGGAGAATTCCTATTTTGGGCGTGTGCCTTGGTCATCAAGCCATTGGCGAGGCCTTTGGGGGTAAAGTGATTCGCGCCCAGAAAGTCATGCATGGTAAAACTGACAGCATTCATCACACGGGTGTTGGTGTATTTAAAAACCTACCAGACCCATTCAAGGTAACCCGCTATCACTCTTTAGCAATTGAAAAAAGTTCTTTGCCAGCATGCTTGGAAGTCACAGCGACCTCCTCGGATGGAGAAATCATGGGTGTACGTCATAAAGAATTAGCAGTTGAAGGTGTTCAGTTTCATCCAGAATCGATACTGTCTGAGCATGGCCACGCCTTGCTGAAGAATTTTCTACAAAATAAGTAACTCAATAGTCAGATAAAAGCATCATGTCCATTACCCCCCAAGAAGCCCTACAACGTTGCATTGAACATCGCGAACTATCTCACGATGAAATGACTGCCATGATGCGCCTCATCATGAGCGGCGACATGTCACCTGAGTTAGTAGCCGGGCTCTTAGTGGCCTTACGTACCAAAAAAGAAACTGTTGGTGAAATTGCTGCAGCAGCCCAAGTCATGCGTGAATTTGCTACTGCCGTTCATGTAGAGGACCGCTCCTGCTTAGTTGATGTAGTAGGCACTGGTGGTGATGGTGCCCATACATTCAATATCTCTACTGCAGCTATGTTTGTCGCTGCAGCGGCTGGAGCAAACATAGCAAAACATGGCAATCGTAGTGTGAGTAGTAAGTCCGGTAGTGCTGACGTATTAGAAGCGCTAGGTGTGAACTTAGCGCTTTCTGCCGAGCAAGTTGCCGCCTGTATTTCCAAGGTGGGTGCTGGCTTCATGTTTGCACCCAATCATCACCCTGCAATGAAAAATGTTGTGCCAATCCGCAAACAACTGGGTGTACGCACGATATTCAACATCTTGGGGCCACTAACTAACCCAGCTGATGCTAAACGCATTTTGATGGGCGTATTTCATCCTGATCTGGTTGGCATTCAAGCTCGTGTATTGCAAGCCCTGGGAATGGAGCACGCACTAGTAGTTTATGGTCGTGATGGTCTTGATGAAATTTCCCTTGAGGGTCCTACCCTCGTTGGCGAGCTCAAAAATGGCACTGTTCGGGAATATGAAATTCATCCAAAGGACTTCGGTTTAAGTACGGCACTGACCAGTAGCTTCAAGGTGGCTAATGCTGAAGAATCTAAGAAAATGGTTCTAGATGTTATCGACAAGAAGCCTGGCGCAGCGAGTGATATTGTTTGCTTAAATGCAGGCGCCACTCTTTATGTAGCTGGCGTAGCAACTGATATTGCTAGTGGTATCACTATGGCTAAAGCAGCTATTGCATCAGGTGCCGCCCGTCAAAAATTAGATGCTTTCGTTGCGGCAACTCAATCAAAATAAATGACTGCTCATGAGCGATATTCTTGAAAAAATTGTTGCGACTAAAAAGATTGAGATTGCGCACAACTTAAAACAACTCTCACTTGAAAATCAACGTGAGAAAGCGCAAGAAAATAATCGAGTTACAGCACTAAAGCCCAGAGGCTTTATTCACTCAATTGAGCAAAAGATTGCCTCGGGCAAAGCAGGCGTAATCACTGAAATTAAGAAGGCTAGCCCAAGTAAAGGCGTTCTGCGTGAAAACTTTTTTCCTGCTGAAATTGCTCAATCTTATGAAAAACATGGTGCTGCCTGTTTATCCGTTTTAACCGATATTGATTACTTTCAAGGATGTAACGCCTATCTGCAGGAGGCCCGTTCGGCCTGCAGTATTCCAGTTCTCCGTAAAGACTTCACCATCGACCCTTATCAAATCTATGAGGCACGGGCGATTGGTGCCGATGCCATTTTGCTCATCGTGGCCTGCCTTGAACTCAATCAGATGAAAGAGCTTGAAGCTTGTGCCCAGGAATTAGGTCTTGATGTATTGGTAGAGGTGCATAACGCCGCTGAACTTGATCAAGCGCTCGAACTCAAGACCCCACTACTCGGAATCAATAATCGCAATCTCAAAACATTTGAGGTCACGCTGCAAACTACATTGTCATTACTGTCTTCTGTCCCAAACAATAAGACTTTAGTGACCGAATCTGGAATATTGAATCGCTCTGACGTTCAATTAATGCGTGATAACCAGGTAAATGCCTTTTTGGTTGGTGAAGCATTTATGCGCTCCGCTGATCCTGGTGCTGCACTCAGTGAACTGTTCTCCTAAATCGTTTTAGAAAGTCTAGGCCGCTCTTGATTAAAGAGATCAATAGCAAGGAGCCCATTACATCACCAATGAACATCACTAGAAAGTGATTCAGGCTGCCGGCATCATCAAGCTCAACAGTGGCATACCAGAATTGATGCAGACCGGAACTCAATAGCGCGTATATCAAAATACA
>CALQED020000182.1 GCA_943329505.2 Polynucleobacter meluiroseus
ATGATGTCATTGGCATAAGCCTGACCTTCACTCTTTAAGCGCTCTTGGTCTTGACCAGCCTTCACGGCATCATCAAACGCTGCTTGCACTTGCTCTGGTGGTTGAACGTTTTGAACCGTGACGCTCGTGACATAGATACCCGTCTTATAGCTATCTAAAATCTTTTGAATCGAGTTGGCAAGATCAATACCAATCTTCTCGCGTCCTTCGTACAAGACGGTGTCCATCTTGCTACGCGCCACAATCTCACGCACAGCTGTTTCAGCTGCTTGGATAACTGCAGCATCAGGATCTCGATTGTTAAATAAATAATCGGTTGGATCTTTTAAGCGATATTGCACAGCAAAGCGCACGTCAATGATATTTTCATCTTCAGTCAACATTGAAGAGTCTTTTTGATTGGTCGCTTTAATCAATACTGGGCGACCCACTTCAACAGAGCGAACTCCCGAAAGGTTAACGGTCTCATCTGACTGAATCGGCCAAGGCAAGCGAAAGTTAATACCCGGTTTAGCGGTGTAATCGTACTTACCAAAAGTCATCACAACACCAGCTTGCCCCTCTTGAATAATGAACAAGCCACTGCAAAGCCAAAGGAAGACAAAGATTCCAAGAGCTACTAAAGGGCCACTCTTAGAACTAAATGGATTGGTGAAATTCAAGTTGATTCCAGATGGGCCTGAGCCATTACCGCCACCATTACCCCGCTGTGATGGCGGAGGAATATCGCTGCTATTGGGCTTGTTGGCTGTAGCACTTGGATTAGGACCAGGTCTTTTCTTACCACCAAAGATGCCAGCAATTCTGTCATTGAAATCACGCCACAACTCATCTAAGTCAGGTGGACCACTTGGCTTGCTTGGTTGACCTGTTGGTTGATTATTTGGTGCGTTGTTTGGCTGATTCTGATCAGGATCTACTTTTGGAGTCTGCTCGCCCGCCTGCCCATCTTTAGCATCTTGAGATCCGCCATTGGCGCTATTGCCCCAGCCTGGATCTTTGACCGAAAATAATTCGAGAAATTTACGCATCATTAATAAGGTAGCTTCTGTTAGAAATTGGATGAAATTCGGATGATTCTGGTCGTTCTGGTAAAGGGGCTAAAAACTCGTCCGGCGCCATTTGAGTCTTGGCACGGTTGTGTTCACTTCTCATTTTATCAGTCATTTGGGAGCATTCCGCCAAGGTTAACCTTAGTAAATCAAGGCCTAAGCCAGTCTGGGCGGATAAGAAAACCTGGCTTGGCAAACCTTGGCTATCTCGCTCTAAAACAGCCCCACGGGTAAAGGTTTGGGGCATCAAATCGATCTTATTCATCACCTCAATTCGAGGGATGTCATCGGCCCCGATTTCTTGCAAAACCGCCTCCACTTCAGCCTTTTGCTCTCTGGCAACGGGGCTACAAGCATCAATGACATGCAAAATTAGGTCTGCGTGGATGGTTTCATCCAAAGTGGCCCGAAAAGCCTCGACGAGCTGGTGGGGTAAATCACGGATAAATCCCACCGTATCGGATACCACAATCGAGCCCACGCCCTCTAAATGCACCCTTCTTGAGGTGGTATCTAAGGTAGCAAAGAGCTGATCGGCAGCATAGGTACCTGCCTTGGTCAGAGCATTAAATAAGGTAGATTTGCCAGCATTGGTATATCCCACCAAAGATACGGAGAACACATCCTTGCGATTGCGCGCTCTTCTTTGGGTTCTTTGTTGCCGCTGGAGCTTCTCCAGTTCGTTTTCTAAACGCTTGGCTTTCGTGGCCAACATCCGACGGTCTAACTCCATCTGGGTTTCGCCCGGACCACCACGGACACCAATACCACCCCGTTGACGCTCCAAGTGACTCCATGCACGGACTAAACGAGACATGCGATAGCGGACCTGCGCCAATTCGACCTGGGTCTTACCAATATGACTTTGCGCTCGTTGGCTAAAGATATCCAATATCAAGCCAGTACGATCCATGACATGGCGACCGATATGACGCTCTAAATTGCGTTGCTGGGTTGGCGAAAGCGGATGGTTAAAGATGGCCAATTCGGCATCATGCTCTTCCATCACGCGCTTTAACTCATTTGCTTTGCCAGAGCCAATATATAAAGCAGGATCTGTTCTACCTTTACGAGCAATCACGCTCGCTGCAGGGATCGAGCCAGCACTATCAGCCAAAAGACTGAGCTCAGCCATGCTGTCTGCAAAATCTTCGCGTCCAGTATCCACTCCAACCAAAACGGCGCGTGCCGCATCTACTCCAGTTTTATACAGGGCTAGCTTCTTCTACGCGGAAATCAATCGCACGAGCAGGAACGATCGTAGAGATTGCATGTTTATAAACCATCTGAGTCACCGTATTACGGAGTAGCACGACATACTGATCAAATGATTCAATATTGCCTTGCAATTTAATACCATTGACCAGATAGATCGACACAGGAATATGCTCTTTGCGTAAGGCATTGAGAAATGGATCCTGAAGTAATTGAGTCTTGTTGGGGTTGTTATTACTCATACTGCTCCTTATTTATTCTTGACTTACTTTATTTTGGGAGTCTTGCTTTTAATGGAATTAAACTTGTTAAATCAGTATTGCTATGTCCTCTATATTGGGCTTAATTGGATAAAAATCAAGCCCTGCTTTCATTCATAAAGGAAAGCTTAGCCCAAACTAGCGCTTTTTGCCCTTTTTACCTTTATCAGCATCCACGTAGGGGTTTTTAGCGGTATTCATCTGAATCCGTAAGGGCGTACCCCGTAACTTGAAGACATCCCTAAAACGACCCTCCAAATAGCGCTTATAGCTATCTGTCACGCCACTTAGTGATGTTCCATGAATCACGACGATGGGAGGATTCATACCCCCTTGGTGTGCATAACGTAATTTAGGGCGGCCCATGCCAACCCGTTTGGGTTGCTGATGCTCTACAGCCTCTTGGAGGATACGGGTCAAGCGAGGAGTCGGTAACTTAGCCATCGCTGCTGCATAGGCCAAATCCACATCTTTAAACAACTCTTTTAAACCAGTACCTTTTTTCGCAGAGATGGGATGCACATTAGCAAAGTCTAAGAAACGTAATTTTTGGGCAATCTCTAAACGGGCTCGCTCTTTTACATAGGAGTCGATGCCATCCCACTTGTTCACCGCAACCACTAGTGCGCGACCGGCTTCAACAATAAATCCTGCGATATGCGCATCTTGCTCAGAAATATCTTGCTGGGCATCGAGCATCAAAATCACCACATTACAATCTGCAATCGCTTGTAAGGTTTTTACGACGGAGAACTTCTCGATCGCTTCAAATACTTTTCCACGACGACGCAAGCCTGCAGTGTCGACCAAGATATAAGGTTTGCCATTGCGCTCAAACGGAACCTCAATCGCATCGCGTGTCGTTCCTGGCATGTCAAATGCAATCACCCGCTCTTCACCGATCAACTTATTGATCAAGGTAGATTTACCCACGTTCGGGCGGCCTACTACTGCAATCTTCATCGGTCGATTTGGATCGTTCGCTAACTCTTCTTCCTCAGGCTCTGCAATGCCCAATGAATCCAGTGCATCATCGAGCAGACCACGGACACCATCACCGTGCGCAGAAGAAATCGGGAATGGCTCACCTAATCCTAGCTCATGAAAATCTGCAGTCACAACCCC
>CALQED020000183.1 GCA_943329505.2 Polynucleobacter meluiroseus
ATTGCAGATCTTGATGAGTTCTGTGAGCCACACGAACAAGTGGCAGCAGCACATAAATTACAGTGCTCATTGGTCGGCTCATTGGAGACTATTAGAGCCGGAATGCGTACTTGGCTTGATCGTACCGGCGCTAATGAAATCTTATTGACTGGCCAAATCTTTGATCATCAAGCTAGGCTGAAATCATTCGAGATTGCCGCTGAGGCCGCCAAAGGATTGTAAGAATTTATGCTGTGAAAGCGTTGTAGTCGGCAGTAATGAGAACATCATCTTTTGCTGCTCGACTGGCTAGCTTGAGGACCGCACTGTCTTTGCTGATTAAAAGAGATGGATTGACGGTGAAAGCCAGATTCAAAAATACTTGATCATCCGGGTCTTGACATAGCCATGGTGCTCTCAAGAGAGTCTCATCATCCAATATCTTTGCAGCAGAGCGCCATTGGGCCATGATTTGTTCCTGAATATCCGGCTCAAGGCAGAAGAGTGGGCGACTAATGACATCAGCAAATTCTTCTAGCGTCTTCGGACTGGCTAAGGCATTCATCTGCTGATTTAGTAAAGCTTTTTTGAGATGGATTGCTCTAAAGTCATTGAATACAAAAATATCGAGCAAGACATTGGTATCAAAGACAACAGACTTCATTTGCGTTAAGTAATCTATGCTTAACTTTGATTAGCTCGCCAGATTTCAGGGGTGACTGTCACCTGGCCTTTATCCGAAGAGACATAGGCTTCACCATCCTGAATGTTGACATGAATGACCATGCTGCGTTCAACCAGATGATTGAGCTCCTTAGCTTGTTCTGCGGGAATGGAAATGATCTGCAGATTACGGGCACGGTTTAGCTTATTGGCAATGCCATCCCACCAAATTTTACTGGTATGGCCGCCATAGCAATACACCATCACTTGGTCAGCTCGACCACATGCTTTGAGAATGCGGCGTTCATCGGGTTGACCGATTTCGATCCAGAGCTTAATCGCATCCGTCAGGTCTTTAATCCAGATATCGGGTTCATCGGTATCGCTCAAGCCTTTGGTAAAGACGAGGTCTTCATGGGCCTGTAATGCAAAAGCCATGATTCTGACCATCATCCGCTCATCGGTTTCCGAAGGGTGTTTGGCGATGGTGAGGGAGTGACTGCCATAGTAATGGCGGTCAGAATCTGCGACATGAAGGTCGGCTTTGTGAATAGTTGCGCGAAGAGCCATACGGCATTATCACCTTTAAACGAAGATGCCCCAGATTGCCGTATCATTTTAGAAATTTATTCTACCTTTGAGGTCCATATGAATGCTGCCATGACTAGGAAAATTCGCCTTGTAGCTAGTTTCTTGATAGCAATGCTGATGAGCATTTTTTATCCAGCGGCAATGGCTGCGGATCCATGGCCAAATAGGCCAATCAAAATCATCATTCCTTTTTCTCCTGGCAGTGTTCAGGATGCCTTAGCAAGGTCATTCTCAAATGAGTTAGGTACTGCGCTAGGAGTGTCAGTGCTGGTTGAAAATAAAGCCGGAGCTGGTGGAACGGTTGGTACTGGGATTACTGCTAAGTCTGCGCCTGATGGGTATACCTTTTTATTAGCAGCTGCGAGTCATAACATTAATGGTAGTTTGTTCAATAAATTAAGCTTTGATCCCATTAAAGATTTTACTGGTGCAGCCTATATTGGTACCAGTAGTTACGTCATGATGACGAATGCCGAGTTCCCAGCAAAGTCTGTTGCTGAATTCATTGCTTTAGCAAAAGCAAACCCTGGGCAATATAACTATGCTAGCGCAGGCAATGGCAGCGCTTCACATTTGGCGATGGCGTATTTTGATAGCATGGCCGGCATTGATTTAGTACACATTCCTACCAAAGGAACAGGCGATGCCATTACTGAGTTATTGGCTGGGCGTGCACAGGCAGTGATTGCTGCCAATGTAGCGGCTTTACCCTTTGCGAATGATCCGCGCATCCGCTTTTTGGGTGTTTCTTCAGAAAAGCCATCGCCATTTGTGCCGGGTGTACCACCGATTGGAAGCACGCTTAAAGGCTATGTCTTTGATAGCTGGTTTGGATTGCTTGCTCCCGCTGGGACCCCTAATGCTGTCATCACCAAGATGCAGTCTGAAATGGGTAAGTTATTAAAACAGCCAGAGATCGTTGAGCGTATGCGTCGCCAGGGTATTGAAATTGGCAGTCTCTCACCAAGTGAGTTTAATCAGCTATTGGTACGAGATTATGTGCGCATGGCTAATGTCGTGAAGGCTTCTGGTGCAAAAGCAGAGTAGGAGAAATACTGTGTATCGTAGAGCTCCATGATTCGCATTACCGAACTCCGTTTACCCATTCATCACGCCCCTGAAGATTTGGAGGCGGCGATTCTGAAGCGCCTCCATTTAGAGCCAAAAGATTTAATTTCAGTTGAACTCTTTAAGCGCAGCTATGATGCGCGCAAGAATGTAGCGCTTGCCTTTATCTATACAGTGGATCTTTCCATCAAGGATGAAGAAGCTGTGCTGAAACAGTTCTCAGGGGATATTCATGTCAAGCGATCACCTGATACGAGCTATCACTTTGTAGCAAAAGCACCTCAGACGATAGCGTCAGAGGAGGTATTGCGCCCAGTAGTGATCGGCTTTGGGCCTTGCGGGATCTTTGCAGCCTTAGTGCTTGCACAAATGGGATTTAAGCCCATTGTGCTTGAGCGCGGTAAGAAGGTGCGAGAGCGTACCCAAGATACATGGGGGCTATGGCGCAAAAATATTCTTAACCCTGAGTCTAATGTGCAGTTTGGTGAGGGGGGTGCAGGCACGTTTTCAGATGGAAAGCTCTACAGCCAAATTAAAGACCCCAAATTTTATGGGCGTAAAGTCATTCATGAGTTTATTAAGGCGGGCGCGCCTTCAGAAATTCAATATGTCGCCAAACCTCATATTGGGACTTTCCGTTTAGTCGGCGTCGTAGAAAAAATGCGCCAAGAAATTATTGATCTGGGGGGCGAGATTCGTTTTTCACAAAAGGTGATTGGTTTTGAGATTGAGAATCAGCAGATCACTGGTGTCAAAATTGAGGGGCATCCTGATTTGCGGGCAAGTCATGTGGTGCTTGCTCTAGGGCATAGTGCGCGGGATACCTTTCAGGCCTTACACGATGCCGGAGTATTCATGGAGGCGAAGCCCTTCTCAGTGGGCTTTCGTATTGAGCACCCCCAGTCGCTGATTGATAGGGCTCGCTTGGGCCCACATGCTGGCAATGAGTTGATTGGTGCTGCCGATTACAAATTAGTCCATCACGCTAAAAATGGCCGTGCTGTTTATAGTTTTTGTATGTGCCCTGGTGGAACTGTGGTGGCTGCCGCTTCTGAGCCAAATCGCGTCGTTACTAATGGTATGAGCCAATACTCGCGTAATGAGCGTAATGCAAATGCTGGCATAGTTGTTGGCATCACTCCAGATGATTACCTAGGGGGACCGCTTGCCGGAATTGAATTCCAGCGTCAATTAGAGTCTAAGGCTTTTGAGTTGGGTGGCGGAACATACGAAGCGCCTGGACAATTGGTGGGAGATTTTATAGAGGGTAAAGCCTCAACAGAATTTGGCAGTGTGATGCCCTCATATAAGCCCG
>CALQED020000184.1 GCA_943329505.2 Polynucleobacter meluiroseus
CCTGTGCTAAAAAATAATGCGCGCGCTTTGGGTATGTGGGTGCTTTGTAGAGATGCTAAGCGACTTTCCAATAAGTCATGCGCAATACTGTGGCCGCTGATGAGGTGAGATGCGCCACTACCTACGCCGTATTGCTGAGAGCCTTCAGATAAGGCTTTTGCAATCTCAGGATGGTTTGCAAGACCAAGATAGTCATTGCTACAAAAGGCCTTCAGTTCACGACCCTCCACTAATGCTTTGGTATCGCAAGGAGACTGAGTAGTGCGTAGTTTGCGCTTGAGTAATTGCAGATCTAAGTCTGCGATTTGCTCTTCTGCTAACTTGAGTGCATTAAAAGATTTAGTCATTTAGGGTCTGATTCAATGCACGCTTTACAGCCGCACCCATTTGCTCAGTCTCTTGCGCAGATAAAACATAGGGGGGCATGACATAAATCGTATTGCCAATGGGTCGAATTAAAACGCCCTCAGCTAAACTTTTTGCAAACATTTCACGAGGAAAGGTATTGGTATTTCTGAGTGCGGAGGATTTCACATCAAATGCCAAGATCATTCCTTGTTGACGCCAATGTTCAAGGCGAGTATCTGATTTTGCCCAGGCAAAGGCATTTGCTAAATCTTGTGCGCGAGTAATATTTTTTTCAAGTACTTTTTCTGTTTCAAAGATTTCAAGACAAGCTAATGCTGCTGTACAGGCCAGCGGGTTGCCGGTATAGGAATGTGAGTGTAAGAAGCCATGCTTGGTTTGGTCGCTATAAAAGGTACGATAAATTTCGTCGCTCGTCATGCAAAGAGAAAGAGGCAAGTAGCCACCGCTAATCCCTTTGGAGAGCGTTAAAAAATCAGGCCAAATCTCTGCATGTTCACAAGCAAAAAATTTACCGCTGCGGCCACATCCCACGGCGATCTCATCGGCAATGAGATGAATTTGATAGCGCTCACATAAGCCCTTAACAAGGCGTAAATATTCGGGTGAATGCATTGCCATTTGGCCAGCGCATTGTACGAGTGGTTCAACAATCATTGCGGCAATATGTTCATGCTCTTTTGCAAATAATTGCTCAAGTTCTTGGGCAGCATGTCTTGCAACATCCTCTGCACTTTCACCATGCTTTGCTTTACGTGCATCGGGTGATGCCACTGTATAGACATCCTGCAAAAGAGCGCCGTATGCATCACGAAAAATGGCAACATCTGTCACAGCAAGAGCACCAAGAGTTTCTCCGTGATAACCATTTTCAAGACAAACAAACTTTTTCTTTTTTGGTTTGTCATTCAGTTGCCAAAAGTGGTGACTCATCTTTAAAGCAATCTCAACAGCGGAAGCGCCATCAGATGCATAAAAGACATGACCTAAATTTCCCTTAGTCAGTGCGGCCAGTTTTTCAGACAGTTCCACTACTGGTGGATGCGTGAAACCAGCGAGCATGACATGCTCAATCTTTTCTAGTTGCTCAGTGATTGCTTGATTGATGCGAGGATTTGAGTGGCCAAATAGATTAGTCCACCATGAGCTGATGCAGTCAAGTAGCGCATTTCCTTGTTCGTCATAAAGCCAAGGCCCCTTGCCCTTGGTGATAGCAACCAGCGGAAAAGATTCGTGATGCTTCATCTGCGTGCAGGGGTGCCAAACAGCAGTCAGACTGCGATCAACGAGTGTGGCTTGATTTGGATCAGAAATAACCTTCATGTTTGATATTTGAACACTAGTTTTTCCTAATTCAGGCTTGTATCTGTTATGTTTATGCCTTGGATTGACCTATTTTCTGGAATTTACCCATGCTGGACGCTCAAACCGTAGAAAAACCCCTGACCCAAGTCAAATCAAAGGCAGATTTGCGCAAAGAGCTCGATGCGTCCGGTCAATGGACGGTGGCCCAGATTGAGGCTTTATTTTCCTTGCCTTTCAATGACTTGCTGCGTAAGGCCCAGGAAACTCATCAGACCTATTTCCCAGAGGGTGATGTGGAGCTGGCAACATTGCTGTCCATCAAAACAGGCGGTTGTCCCGAGGATTGTGGTTATTGCCCTCAGGCCGCTCGCTATGACACCGATGTGAAGGCTGACAAATTAATGGGTTTAGAGGATGTTTTAGAAGCGGCGAAAGCAGCTAAAGCAGCAGGGTCAAACCGTTTTTGTATGGGCGCTGCCTGGCGCGAACCTAAAGATCGTGATATTGAAAAAGTCGCCGCCATGATTAAAGGTGTTAAAGCCTTAGGTCTGGAGACCTGTGCAACTTTGGGTATGTTAGAGGCAGATCAAGCAAAAGCCTTATCTGATGCTGGTTTAGATTTTTATAATCACAATCTGGATACTAGCGAAGATTTTTATCGTTCTGTGATTTCTACTCGTAGTTATCAAGATCGTTTAGACACTATTTCTCATGTGCGTTCAGCAGGAATGTCAGTTTGCTGTGGTGGCATTGTTGGAATGGGCGAATCACGCGAACAGCGCGCTGCATTTTTAGCGCGCTTAGCGAATTTAAGTCCTTATCCCGAGTCGGTGCCTATCAATCATCTTGTACCCGTTGCAGGTACCCCATTGGCGGATCAAAAGCCTTTGGATCCCCTTGAGTTTGTCAGAACTATTGCAGTAGCCAGAATCACTATGCCTAGAGCACGCGTTCGTTTATCGGCTGGTCGACAAGAGCTTGGTAGAGCCGTACAGGCCATGTGTTTCTTGGCTGGCGCCAATTCTATTTTTTATGGTGAGCAACTACTCACTACCGGTAATCCGGAGGCAGAACAAGACCGAGCGCTCTTGGCTGAGCTGGGTTTAAAGACTAAACAGAGCTGTAAAGCCGAAGTTTTAGTCTAAGGATTTTTGACTGATGTCGCCCATTGATCGCTTGATTGTTGAGTTTGATACTGCCCTTCGATCTGTCGTTGGGGGCGCAAATGCTGGGCGACCCACACCGGGTTCTGCAGCCGCGCCAAATCATTCTTTGGATGCTGCAGAACGCAAACATGCTGCAGGACTGATGCGCGTAAATCATGTTGGAGAGGTATGTGCACAAGCACTCTATCAGTCGCAAAAATTAGTTGCAAGAAATCCGCAAATTCAAGAGATGCTCAATCATTCTGCCCAAGAAGAGATGGATCATTTAGCATGGTGTGAAACTCGTCTTCAAGAGCTTGGCTCTCACACCAGTTATCTCAATCCATTATGGTATGCAGGATCTTTTGCAATTGGTTTGGCTGCTGGCCTAGCAGGTGATAAGTGGAGTTTAGGTTTTGTGGTTGAAACAGAAAAGCAAGTTGAGCATCATCTGCAGAGCCATCTTGAAACGCTCCCACCGGAAGATCACCGTTCACGCGCGATTGTTGATCAAATGCGCATCGATGAAATTGAGCATGGACAGGCTGCCTTACATGCTGGTGGAGCAGCATTGCCAGAACCAATTCAGAAAGTGATGCAAGCGATGTCTAAGGTGATGACTACAACCGCTTACAAAATTTAAGTTATTTGCTAGTAGGTTGGCACTATTTCAGAATATTTTTTTGATTTATTTTTTATAATACTGTTTATAAATACAGTATATTGAATCATTATC
>CALQED020000185.1 GCA_943329505.2 Polynucleobacter meluiroseus
AAGCCTAGTTTTTCATAGAAGGGCATTGCTGTTAATTGGGCATGAAGGATAAGAGAAGAGACCCCCTCGGCTATAGCGACCAGCAATAGCCTTTCCAGTATTTCTCTACCAATGCCTTGACCTCGAAAGTTTGGCAAGACAGCCATGCGCCCAATTTGGGCTTGCCCATTCCCTAAGTTGACCAGTCTTCCGGTGCCAACACATTGGCCATCCTGGTAAGCGAGGGCATGCAGTGCTGATGGATCTAATTCGTCTAATTCAAGTTCTTCAGGGACTCCTTGCTCCGCAATGAATACCTGTTTACGTATGAGGTAAGCATGCTCTGAGACTCTTTCCCAGGGTAAAAGCACAATTTCTAAGGGTATCAATGGTTTGGCTATCAGTTTGGTAGTACTTGTAGACCAGTCTAATGTATCAAATAAAGCCTTTCAATTAAATATGCCATGGTTACAATGATTAAGTAGCGTTTTTAGTCCCGATTTAGTCCCATCCAATCCCTTTCTGACTTAGGAGTTATCTTGAAGAAATCTTTACTTGCTGGTTTATTCGCTGTCGTTGGCATTACTTGTGCGGCTTCTGTTTTTGCGCAACAGCCTGCAAAAATGTTGCCTTTAGCGGCTGAAGTTGTTGTGCTTGGCGCAACTGTGGATTCTGTAGATGTAAAAAACCGTATCGTTGTTCTAAAAGATGCAAATGGTAATTTGGCTCAAATGAACGTAGCTAAATCCATTAATGATTTGGATAAAGTTAAAAAAGGCGATGTGTTTTTAGTTGAGCATGCACAAGCTATTGCAGTTGGATTAACTGCTGCTGCTAAGGGATCCAAGCCTGGTGTTTCAGGTGTTCGTTCTGTCACAATCGCTGGTAAAGGATCTGCTAAGCCTTTTGAAGAAGTTACTGACACCATTTATGCCACTGTCAAGATTTCCACAATCGATCAAAAAACCCGTGTTGTGACTTTCACATTACCAAGTGGCGAGAAGCAAAAAGTAAAAGTGGATCCAGCGGTTCTAGGTTTAGAGAAATTCAAGGCTGGGGATGATGTCATGGTTGAGTTTGTTGATGACACCGCGATTGGTTTTGTAACACCTAAGAAGTAAATACTGAGTAGCTAGGCTTAACACTAGCCGCTAGTAGAAAAGCCCGCAGATGCGGGCTTTTTCTTTGGTATTTCTCATTACTTCTTCGCATTGGGAAAGAAGAGTTGCTCGCCACCAATTTGGTAACTAGCAATGACGTCCTGACCATTCTTGGAGATGAGCCAGTCGATAAATGCTTGTCCCTCGGCTTTCTTGACGGATGGGTACTTTGCTGGATTAACTAGCATCACACCATATTGATTAAAGAGTTTCGGGTCTCCTTGAACTAGTATCGTAAGGTCACCACGGTTTTTAAAACTTAACCAAGTTCCTCTATCGGCCAGGATGTAGCCATTCATGGCAGAGGCAGTATTTAAAGCAGGACCCATGCCGGAACCGGTTTCCTTATACCAACTCTGGTTTGGGGAGACTGATATACCAGCACCTTTCCAGTAGCGCAATTCTGCAGCATGTGTACCGCTCTTATCGCCACGCGACACAAAGGGTGCTTGGGCGCTGGAAATCTTTTGAAGAGCAGCTTGAATATCTTTTCCACCGGCCACTTTTGCAGGATCGGATTTTGGCCCAATCAAGATAAAGTCGTTGTACATAACTTCATTGCGCTTGGTGGAAAAGCCCTCTTGAATAAAAATCTCTTCTGCAGGTTTGTCATGAACAAACACGACATCTGCATCACCACGGCGACCAATATCAAGCGCTTGGCCAGTGCCGACAGCAACTACTTTGACATCAATACCAGTTTTCATCTTAAAGATTGGCAGGATGAAACCAAATAAGCCAGATTGTTCGGTAGAGGTGGTCGAAGAGACCACAATACTTTTTTCCTGGGCAAATACTTGAGAGTGATGAATAGAAACAACAAGGAATAAGCTGAGCAGGAGATTAGAGATCGGTTTTTTCATAAAACGTAGCAAATAGTTGATTAAGTGACTATGATCGCATACATTAATACTATTGAATATGCAAATAATTACATATGCTAATTGAAGTCAGACCCACTCTAATACTCAGTAGCCCAGGCGCAGGCTCTGTTGACCTGGTTTGGTTATCCCAATTATTAAAGGATATTGAGAGCGGGAGCTCTTTAGTCGTTGCCAGTAAAAAATCGGGAACTTCCTATCGGGGCGCTTGGGGCAAATTAAATGAGGTTGAGGCCACTTTAGGCATGCCATTGATTATTCGGACTAAAGGACATGGATCAAAGCTAACCGAATTTGGATCATTTCTCTTTAAATTTATAGATGAGATGCATGCAGGACATCTCAAGCATGGAAATACTTATGAAGAAACGCTATTAAAAGAAATCAAGCAAATACGTAAATCAGAAAGTGCCCGTTGGAAATTTCTCTCGAGTAGCGATTCCATTATTCAAAAAGCGGTCAGTGAAGTAAAGGGCATCAGTTTAAAAATTGCTGGGTCAGGAGAGTCTTTAGAACGGCTTCTTAATAACGAAGCGCATATCGCCGGATACCATGTCTCGAATGAGAAGAACTCAAAAGCAATTCACCAACGTTTATCTAAAAGTGATATTCAAATCTATCCCGTCATGAAGCGAATACAGGGCTTGATTGTAAAAAAAGGCAATCCACTACGGATTCGGTCAATGGAAGACTTATTAAATCCAAAGATTCGCTTTATTAATCGTCAGATTGGCTCTGGTACTAGATTATTGTTAGATACATTATTGATTGATGAGGGTATCGAACCTTTAGACATTAATGGCTACCTGCAAGAGGAGTTTACGCACTCGGCAGTTGCTAATGCGATCTTGGCCGGCAAAGCTGACGTTGGGATTGGAGTCAAAAATATTGCCCTTGAAAATGGCCTTAGCTTTGTCGCCCTCAAAGATGAAATCTTCTTTATTGCTATGCATCAGGAAATGGCAACTCAGCCAGAGGCATCCAAATTGATTCGCAAGATCCGTAGCTATTCTAGTAATACTCCTGGCTATAAATCGGTCAGTCTGAATAGACAAGTCAAGGATTGGCTGTGAGAGGGTGCGAATGACTAAAATCCATTGCAATATGTATTTGCGTTTGCTCGCCTTATTGGCACCACTTCTATTGGTTACAAACCTTGCTTTAGCTCAGAGCATAACGGTTGCTGTTGCCGCCAATATGAAAGATGCTTTTAGTGAAATTGCTACTACATTTAAAGCGACCAGAAAGTCAGAGTTGCGAGTCGTGTATGGTTCATCTGGAAATTTCGCGTCACAAATATTGAATGGAGCGCCATTCAGTCTCTTGATTGCAGCTGATGAACAATTTCCACTAGAGCTTTATAAGAAGGGCAAGGCTGTGGATGAGGGCGCTGTATATGCGATTGGTAAGCTTGCTTTGATTGCCAAAAGCTCTTCGGGCATTGTTTTGGTAGATAACAAAGTGGAGATTGCCAAAGCTATTGCTAGGGCAAATAAGATTGCGATTGCAAAACCAGAGCTGGCA
>CALQED020000186.1 GCA_943329505.2 Polynucleobacter meluiroseus
GAGATTCAGCATTTGGATACTGCTTGCGTCTTTCCAAAATTTCATTGAGGGAAGACTCTTTTAAAGTCGCCCAACGCTTTTGTTCTGCTACTTCATGAAATGGCCTTAATCTCTGAAAACCAAAGCCATGGGCTGAAGTCACTAGGGGGCGGTAAGCCAATTTACTAGGCTTGGCATCATCGCCATATATACCCGCACGAATCCCTCCGGGTGGTATCGCTAAGGCCATCTGCGCAGCTTCAACCAAGAAGGTGCCACTACCGCACATTGGGTCAAATAAAGTCTGCCCCGGTTTCCAGCCTGTAATCGATAAAATACCTGCGGCTAAATTTTCTTTGAGAGGAGCATCACCCTTTTCATCTCGCCAGCCCCTTTTAAAAAGGGCTTCTCCGGACGTGTCCAAATATATCGTCACTTGAGTTGCTGTTAAATGCGCTTGCACCCGAACATCTGGAAAAGCAGTATCAATACTGGGACGATCACCTGTGACATCACGCAACCGATCCACAATCGCATCTTTAATTTTGAGGGTTACGAAATTTAAACTCTTTAATGGTGAACGATGGGCAGTTACATCGACACGCAATGTTTGCTGTGAAGTAAACCAATCCTCCCAAGCTAAACCACTAGCCAGCTTATAGAGATCATCCTCTTGCCTATAAGGCGCTTGCGCCATTTGTAATAAAACACGGCTAGCGATTCTGGAATGAAGATTTAATGCCATTGCTGCAGAAAGTGGGCCAGCAAGCCCAATGCCTCCAGTGGGACTGGTTGGGGTTGGGTCTATAACCCATACGCCCAATGCTTTGGAATCTGGGCGCTTTGCAATGTCTGCGAGCTCCTGTGCAAGCGGAACCTCTAAACCGCCTGGGCAAACAACAAAAAATCTCATGGGGCTAACAGTCTTAGATAGAAAGGGAAATAGAAAAATTCAGAAGAGGTAGTGGTTATGGTTTAAAGATAACCAAAGCCACAATAACTACCAGCAAAATAACAGGGACTTCATTGAACCAGCGATACCACACACCAGACTTCGTGTTTGCATTATTACGAAACTTTTTTAATAAGCTCAAGCAAACATGGTGATATCCAATTACCAAAAACACGAAAAATAATTTAGCGTGCATCCACATATCGCCATTACCAACCCCAAAAACCAGCCAAAGTACCAATCCCAATAAGACGGCTGGTACTGCCAAGATCGTTGTAAAGCGGAAGAGGCGATCGGCCATTCCCAATAGGCGAGCATATGCAACTAGATTTTTCTCATCAGCCAGGTTCACAAAAATACGAGGGAGATAAAACAGGCCGGCAAACCAAGAGGTGATCAGCACAATATGAAAGGTTTTTACCCACAGGTAAGCATTTGTCATGGTTTATTGGATTTCATTAAGTACGAATTTCGCCATGACCCATGACGACATATTTGAGAGACGTTAAGCCATCCAAACCAACTGGGCCGCGAGCATGGAGCTTATCATTTGATATACCAATTTCAGCACCTAAACCATACTCAAAGCCGTCTGCAAAGCGAGTACTGGTATTGACCATCACGCTAGCACTATCGACTTCACGTAAAAAACGCTCTGCATGCGCTTTGTTATTGGTAATAATGGCATCGGTATGTTTGCTGCCATAGTGCTCAATATGATTCATTGCCTCATCAATATCAGCGACTGTCTTGATTGACAAAATTGGCGCTAAGTATTCTGTGTGCCAGTCCTCTTCTGTCGCATTCACCAAGTTTTTGAAGCCGCTTGCTTCAAGGGTTGTGCGCGTCAAAGTATCCACCCGCAACTCGACACCTTTTTCCTGATAAATTTTACAAAGCTCAGGCAAGACCTTGGAGGCAATGGTCTGATTCACCAACAGCGTCTCCATCGCATTACAAGGAGCATAGCGTTGTGTCTTGGCGTTATCACAAACCTTTACTGCCAGTGCTACATCCGCATCCGCATCAATATAGGTATGACAAATGCCATCTAAATGTTTAATCATGGGAACACGTGCTTCTGCCATCAGGCGAGCAATCAAACTCTTGCCTCCACGAGGAACAATGACATCAATATACTGAGTCATAGTGATCATTTCGCCCACGGCACTACGATCTGTGGTGGTGACAACCTGTACAGCATCCTTTGGCAAACCAGCAGCAGCAAGGCCCTCTTGAATCATTTGAGCCAATAGCGTGTTCGAGTCAATCGCCTCAGATCCACCCCGCAAAATCACTGCATTACCCGACTTGAGGCAAAGTGCGGCTGCGTCAATCGTCACATTGGGACGTGACTCATAAATGATACCAATCACACCCAGTGGGACGCGCATTTGACCAAGCTCGATACCAGAGGCCTGCTTTTTTAAGACAGTCATTTTGCCGATGGGATCTTCTAGAGAAACAATTTGCTCTAAACCCAAAGCCATTGTTTCAATCGTTTTAGGGGTCATCGCTAAGCGATCAATAAATGCAGGGTCCTGACCATTTGTTTTGGCTCGTACAACATCCACTTGATTTACTTGTTGAATCTGATCTGCTTTTTGACGAACTAGCTTCGCAATTTGCAACAAAGCTTGATTCTTCTGCTCACTTGAGGCACGCGCCATTGCGCGCGATGCACTACGTGCTCGCTTGCCAATATCCTGCATCAATTCATGAATCTCTGTACTCATCTCTCTTATTCTCTAAAAAACTATTGGACTTTTAACGTAGTAAATTTCCAACTAAACGCAGACCATCCCAAGGATCCCCTGGCAATTCTGCTGCAGATAAGCCTTTAACTTGCCGATCCAATCCTGCTGCAACCTGCATTGCTCTTCGTAACTTTAAAGGCTGACCCCGTCTTAGCGCCGATGGATATAAACGCTCTTTATTGCCCCAGATACGATTAGCCCGCATCAACTGTTGAACAGACTCTCCAGCATCACTAGCAACCTTTAATTTAGATAGTAGCCTAAGCTCTTCGGTCACGCTCCACAGAATCAATACCAAGGGCTCGCCTTCCCCTTTTAAGCCATCTAACATCCGATTTAGCCTAGGTAAATCACCAGCTAGCATTGCCTCAGTTAATTCAAAAACGTTATAACGCGCTACTTTTAGGACGGAGGAGCGAATCTGCTCTTCAGTTAATACACCAGCGGGGTAAAGGAGTCCTAATTTCAGAATTTCTTGATGGGCAGCAATGAGATTACCCTCCACCTGGTCAGCGATAAACTCCAAAGCGCGCGGACCTGCTGGCCCATCCTCAACTTCTTGGTTTTGCATCTTTAATCGGCTAGCTATCCATCTTGGCAGATGACTACGATCCAAAGAATCGATCTGAATCGCCATGCCAGCATCATCTAAAGCACTAAACCAAGCCGAAGTCTTGGTCTTGCTATCCAATCTTGGCAGCACAATACACACTACTGTGTCTGGGCCATTGGATGAGCTTGGCTGTGATTCGATTTGAGAGGCAAATTGTTTTAAAGCATCAGCGCCATCACGACCAGGCTTACCTGTCGGAATTCGCAAATCTACCCAACGCTTATCTCCAAACA
>CALQED020000187.1 GCA_943329505.2 Polynucleobacter meluiroseus
AGATTTTTTGTGCTGGCTTTTTACCGCGCGCTGGTGCATCCACTCTAAAGAGGGGCGGCCTTGAAATATGCACATGGCCTAATTCAATGAGTTTTGGGAAATGTTTATAAAACAGTGTGAGTAACAATACCTGGATATGCGCACCATCCACGTCCGCGTCGGACAAGATGCAAACCTTGCCATAGCGCAAGTTTGAGAGATCCGGATTGTCATTTGCGCCGTGGGGGTCTACCCCAATCGCAACCGCTATATCGTGTACTTCATTGTTCGCAAACAAGCGATCGCGCTCAGCTTCCCAGGTGTTTAAAACCTTGCCACGCAGGGGTAGGATGGCCTGATACTCTTTATTGCGCCCCATTTTGGCTGAGCCACCGGCTGAATCACCCTCAACTAAGAAAATTTCGTTTTGCGCGATATCTTCGCTCTCACAGTCAGTTAACTTACCAGGAAGCACTGCCACACCAGAAGATTTTTTCTTCTCAACCTTTTGACCAGCACGAGTTCTGGCTTGGGCTTGTTTGATAACCAAGTCAGCTAATTTTCGACCATAGTCAACGTGTTGATTGAGCCACAGTTCTAGCGCTGATTTTGCATAACCAGAAACCAAACGTACAGCGTCACGTGAGTTAAGTCGCTCTTTAATCTGACCCTGAAATTGCGGATCCAAGACTTTGGCGGACAGAATAAAGGAGGCACGAGCAAAGACATCTTCAGGCATCAGTTTGACGCCTTTCGGTTGCAAAGCATGCATCTCAATAAAGCCTTTGACAGCATTAAAGAGTCCTTCACGCAATCCACTTTCATGCGTTCCACCAGCTGGCGTTGGAATTAAGTTGACATAACTTTCGCGCACCGGTGCACCATCTTCTGTCCAACTCACCACCCAAGCAGCGCCCTCACCCTCAGCAAAAGAATCCTCATCACCAGTGCCAGTGGCATATTGCTCACCTTCGAATGGTGGGATGACCTCAGGGCCATGTCCTGCTTGGGCAATCGCTTCATTTAAGTAACCGCGTAAGCCTTGCGCATACTGCCAAGTTTGAGTGTCGCCAGATTTTTCTTGGATGAGCGTGACTTTGACGCCTGGCAAAAGAACAGCCTTAGATCTGAGCAAACGAATCAGGTCCGCCATCGGTATTGCAGAGCTATCGAAATACTTTCCATCAGGCCATGCACGAACACGGGTTCCGTGTGACTTATCTTCCTTGGAAGATGGCTTAGTCTTGAGCTTTTCAATGACTCTGCCGTCTGCAAACGTCAAAGTGGAAACCTGGCCATCACGCCAAACAGTGACCTCTAGTCTTTTAGAAAGTGCATTGGTAACAGAGACGCCAACACCATGCAGGCCACCAGAAAACGCATAGGCACCACCGCTACCTTTTTCAAATTTGCCGCCAGCATGGAGTTGAGTAAATACAATTTCCACTACAGGTAATTTTTCAGTCGGGTGCATTCCTACGGGGATGCCGCGACCATCATCTTCAACACTCACGCTACCATCGGTGTGCATTGTGACAATAATTTGCTTACCAAAGCCCCCTAGGGCCTCATCAGATGCGTTATCTAAGACCTCCTGAATGACGTGTAAGGGGTTATCAGTTCGGGTGTACATCCCAGGCCGCTGACGGACTGGTTCCAGCCCTTTGAGGACCTGGATCGATGATTCGCTGTATTCAGAAGTTTTACGGGTAGCCATGCGCGCAAATTGTAGTCATGTCTGAGCCTCCCGAGGAACTTTTCATGAAATCCCTTGTCATCCATGCCAAAATTGAGGGCATGGGAGCCTTAAGTCATATTCGTGTTTTAGACCTCAGCCGCGTGCTTGCAGGTCCTTGGTGTACGCAGAACCTAGCGGATTTGGGTGCTGATGTGATTAAAGTCGAGCGTCCGGGCGCTGGTGATGACACCCGCCATTGGGGCCCTCCTTTTGCAAAAGATGCTCAAGGTAAGGAAACGGATGAATCTGCCTATTTTATTTGCATCAATCGTAATAAGCGCTCTATCACTATCGATATCAGCAAACCCGAAGGTCAGGAAATCATTCGTCAGTTAGCCGCCGATTCCGATATCGTGATTGAAAATTACAAAGTCGGTGACATGGCTAAATATGGCCTGGACTATGAGAGCCTGAAGAAGATCAAACCGGATTTGATTTATTGTTCGATTACGGGATTTGGCCAAACTGGACCATATGCACATCGCCCCGGATATGACTTCATCGTCCAAGGTATGGGTGGACTCATGAGCGTCACTGGCGAGGCGGATGACTTTGAAGGTGCTAGCCCACAAAAATCGGGAGTTGCCATTGCAGATATCTTTACAGGTATGTATGCCACTACTGCCATTTTAGGGGCGGTAGTTCATCGTGACCATACTGGTGAAGGCCAGTACATCGATATGGCATTGCTAGATACTCAGATCGCCATCATGGCCAATGTCTCTAGCGCCTACTTATGCTCAGATGAAATTCCACAGCGCTGGGGCAACGCATCTGCCATCATTGTTCCCTACCAAACCTTTCCCACATCTGATGGTTGGATGATCGTAGCGGCTGGCAACGATAGTCAATACCGAAACTTTGTCACTACTGGCGGTGAGGCCCATCTTGCAGATAACCCTTTATTTGTCACGAATCCATTGCGTGTGCAACATCGCAAACAACTTGTTCCATTGCTTGAAGTCATGACCCGTAAGAAAACTAAAGGAGAATGGATCTCACTCTTAGAAGCAGCAAACGTTCCTTGCGGTCCCATCAATAATTGCAAAGAAGTGTTTGAAAATGAACAAGTGATTGCCAGAAAAGTTCAAATCAATGTGCCACATCCAACCGTTGGCAATATGAAATTAGTGGCCAGCCCCATGAGACTTTCCAAAACACCAACTGAAGTGCGAATGGCACCACCAACTTTAGGTCAACATACGAATGAGGTCTTGCACGAACGATTAGACCTTGATGAAAAAGCGCTAGCGACTCTGCGCCAAAAGGGCATTATTTAGTGAGCGTCAGCGCTAAACCTTCCCTCACGATGCAACAAGTACTCATTTTTGGTGGGCTGATGGTGACGCTTTCCATGGGTATTCGGCATGGCTTCGGATTATTCAATTTACCCATCACTTTGGCCAATGGCTGGGGACGAGAAACCTTTGCCCTCACAATTGCACTCCAAAATCTGATTTGGGGAGCAGTCCAGCCGATTACTGGCGCTCTGGCAGACCGCTATGGCGCATTCAAAATCATGGTGGCCGGTGGAATACTGTATGCGCTCGGTTTAGCAGGTATGGCGATTTCTACGGACGCGCTGAACTTCACGATTGCCGGTGGATTACTGATTGGTCTTGCGCAGACTGCCACCACCTATAGCGTGGTTTATGGCATCTTAGGCCGCAATGTATCTGCAGATAAACGGGTATGGGCAATGGGTGTTGCTGCAGCCGCTGGTTCATTTGGTCAGTTCCTCATGATTCCTGCTGAACAAGGCTTATTGAGTGCCTTTGGTGCACAAGATGCGCTCTTG
>CALQED020000188.1 GCA_943329505.2 Polynucleobacter meluiroseus
GCCAGTCATTCCATTTGAATCCGATGAAGAGGTAGTGAAATTGGCTAATCACAGTCAGTACGGTTTAGCCTCTTATTTTTATAGTCGTGATATCGGCAGAATTTGGAAGGTTGCAGAAGCGCTTGAATTTGGTATGGTCGGAGTCAATACTGGACTCTTTTCGAATGAGGTCGGCCCCTTTGGTGGCGTTAAGCAATCAGGGCTCGGACGTGAGGGTAGTTCATGGGGAATTGATGAATACCTTGAGATGAAATATGTCTGCATTGGTATGTAGATACCATCCAAGAAAAAATGGTGTTCATAAAAAATAGATGGAATGAAAAGATCGGCTCTGGGTTTATGTCTGCTTTTTTGCTCATGAGCGATCTTCAATTAAACCTATATCCACGATGAACCCATTTCTGCCTGGTGGGGTAGTAACAGTAAATTAACCTGAATATTCCAAAATTTTCTAATACCTGATAAATATGATGAAAAAACTAAGCTTCCTATTGGCCCTTTTTGTTTGTAGTAGCGCCTTTTCTCAAGTTACATATGATTTTGGTGATGATAAGTACAAGCCTAATATGGGGCAAAGTGGTAAGGATGTGATTTGGATTCCAACAGGTAATGAGTTGGTCACCAAGATGCTGAAGATTGCGAATGTCGGCCCTTCTGATCTTGTATATGACCTAGGTGCTGGCGATGGCAAGATTGCTATTGCTGCTGCAAGAGAGTTTGGGGCACGGGCTGTCGGAATTGAATTTAATTCCGACATGGCAGCGCTTGGACAAAGAAACGCCGAACGTGCAGGTGTAGCAGACAAAGTCAAAATTATCCAAGGAGATATCTTCAAGGAAGATTTCTCTAAAGCAACCGTGGTAACGCTCTATTTGTTACCAGAGCTCAATTATCAACTCAGACCGACTCTTCTAAAAATGAAACCCGGTACACGGGTTGTTTCTCATGCTTTTGATATGGCTGACTGGCAGCCAGATAGCGAGATTGATAATCCCGCTAGGGGCTATTTTTGGATTGTGCCAGCGGACGTATCTGGAGAATGGATATTGCCTAACTTTGACTTACAAACTAGTGCGATCTTAAGTCTGTCTCAAAGGTATCAGCATGTTGGAGGAAGCCTTACTTTTGGTAGAAAGAGTCAACCTATTTTGAATGTCCAATTAAAGGGCGATCGATTGCAATTTAGCTACATTGATCGCAATGATCAGTTAAGTACAGTGCGCCTAACATTTAATGATTCTAAAATCAGGGGCGAGGAAAACTCAGCTTATGCAGCACGAGAATTTGTTGGTTATCGACGATAATTCCTTACTTAAAAAGTATGCTCTTGGCTAGTGCATGAGTAATCCTACCCATATGATTCCAGGACGCCTCTTATCGCAATCAGGTGCGATCGCCATTATTGTTGGGATCGTCATTGGAGCGGGGATTTTTAAGACGCCTTCCATGGTGGCTGGCATTACAGGCGACATCGGATGGATGATGGCGATCTGGGTAGCAGGCTCCATCATCTCTTTAGCTGGCGCGCTTTGTTATGCCGAACTCGCTACCATGTATCCACACGCTGGCGGCGATTACCATTTCCTCAATAAAGCATACGGAAAAAATATTTCTTTTTTGTATGGCTGGGCTAAAGCTACCGTCATCAACACTGGATCCATCGCCTTGCTGGCTTTTGTCTTTGGCGATTACATGACTAAAGTATTGCCACTTGGTGATTACTCGACAGTGGTTTGGGCAATCATGATCATCATCGCGCTGACTGCAGTCAATCTGATTGGGATTCATTTCAGTGCCAGCATCCAGACCTTGCTCACCTTATTAGAGGTGGCTGGGTTGGTATTAATTATTGTTGTCGGTTTTGGATGGCTTGGATCACCATTGCCTACGGTCGAGCATGCACCACTTTTTTCAGAGACCCCGCCCTTGGGTCTGATGGGCCTAGCCCTAGTTTTTGTATTGCTGACTTTTGGTGGGTGGAATGAGTCTGCATACATTTCAGCAGAAGTTAAAGGAGGTAGCAAGGCTATCGTATTCGTCATTGTCCTTAGCATTATTTTGATCACGATTATTTATTTATTGGTGAACTGGGCTCTGATTGCTGGGCTCGGGATGGAAAAGTTAGCTGGTAGCAAGACTGCGCCGGCAGATCTTTTATCGATGGCTTTAGGACCTTTGGGCGAAAAACTACTTGGGCTTTTTGTTGCCATCGCTGCACTCACCAGCATCAATGCAACGATGATTGTGGGGGCCCGCACTAACTATGCTATGGGCGATGATTGGGATGGTCTTCGTTTTATGGGACGATGGGAGAGCGCCCGGGGCTCTCCATATTTGGCTTACCTTGTTCAATCTGCGATTTGTCTAGCCTTGGTTGGTTTTGGTGCTTTTCAGGCAGACGGCTTTGATGCGATGGTCGAATTTACAGCCCCGGTCTTCTGGTTCTTTTTATTTTTAATGGGTATTGCTGTTTTTATATTGCGCTTTAAGAACCGTGGAGTGAAAAGGGATTTTAGCATTCCACTCTATCCAATCACGCCTCTACTATTTTGCGCATCTTGTGCTTATTTAAGTTATTCAAGCTTTGCTTATGCGCATAGCAAGGGAGCTGTCTATATTTCAATTTATGTCATGTTGTTAGGTGTTGCAGCATTGCTTTTTTTAAGATTGAAAAGAGCGCGTTAGATACTTTCAATTTAGTGAATCGACTCAGGTGCTTAGGGAGTATGGCGGGTACAGAAATTTTCAGTAAATTCAATAGCTTAGTGTAAGTCTGTAGCTGATTCCACTAGATGGAACACCAGTCAGAACTCGTGGCAGAATTGCTTGATACTGAATTGAACCCAATAAGATCCTTGAATACACATTATGAGTACCTATAAATCCACTACTTATCAGCCCTCTGGCAAGCAGGCATCAGTCACGATTGAGTATCTTGATCAAGGTACTGGCCCCGTTATTGTGATATTGCCTTCCTTAGCGCGATCAGGGCGAGATTATGATGATGTCGCTCCACGCATCATTGCTAAAGGATATCGAGTGATACGGCCTGAACCTCGCGGTATTCGAGGCAGTCATGGTCCAATGGAAAAATTGTCTCTACATGATTTTGCTGGTGATGTCGCTGCAGTATTGGATCAGGAAAAAACGGGTCCTGTTGTAGTGGTCGGCCACGCATGGGGAAGTCAACCTGCCAGAATGTTAGCTGCCAACCGACCGGATCTCGTCTTAGCAGTCGTCATGGCTGCAGCATCTGCGGGCAAGCTTTTGCCAGGTACAGATGAAAAGCCTTTTAGTCGCCTGAGGGCAGAAATTGATGGTGCGGGCAACCCTTCTTTATCGGAAGCTGAGCGCTTAGTTTGTTTGCAAAAAGCATTCTTTGCACCAGGGCATGACCCAAGTGCATGGCTTGATGGCTGGTTTCAGGAGGCGCATGAGGCGCAAAGCCATGCTAGGACCAACACGCCAATCGATGACTACTTCTCTGGAGGTAAAACAGTTCC